>CAJTVL010000033.1 GCA_910579425.1 uncultured Lachnospiraceae bacterium
AATATACAAGTGCTTTGTGGTACACGTCCTGATACCTGACCTCTTTCAATTTCTCATAGTAGAATTTCTCATGTGCATCACTGATAAAAATAATCTTTTTCGCTTTCTCTGCTCCTAACGCTGTACTACTCATTCTTTTTTCCTCCTGTTTTGAAATTGAAAAGGCACTCCATTATTGGAATGCCCTAATATAAAAAATAGGGACACTCTCATTCAAGTATCCCTATAATCTATCAATATATCTGATAGTCCACTATTCACTTTCATTGTCAGGATTTTTTGTGTTCCCCGTATCGAGGTCTAATGCCACAACTACGGTTACTTTCTTCACAAGTATCTTTTCCTTATGATTTTCACCGATTTTGTTGAAACTGAAAAATGTCACAAAGTGCGTAAATTCAAGGATTTCTAGGTATCTTTTCTTTGTATCAACACCACAGTCTCCACATGCACCGTCATCGGAAACATATCCACCCCTCTCACCCTCTTCACCTCATATCCGCCTGCGCAGAGGACTTTCAAATCCCTTGCCAAAGTAGCGCTGTCGCAGCTTACGTATACAATTCTTTCCGGCGCCATCTTCAGCATGGTTTCCAGGCAGGGGCCGTCGCAGCCCTTCCGGGGCGGGTCCACTACGATCACATCAGCCCTGATCCCATCCTGCTCAAATTTTTCGGGAAGCACCACCTCCGCCCTTCCCTCAAAAAAGAGCGCATTTTTTACACCGTTTTTGCTACAGTTTGCTCTGGCATCGCGGACGGCCTGGGGAACCACCTCCACCCCATATACCTGTCCGGCCTTCCCTGCCAGAAACAGGGAGATTGTACCAATCCCGCAATATAAATCCCACACGGTCTCTTTTCCGGTCAGTCCGGCATAGGACAGGGCGAGACTGTAGAGCTTTTCCATCTGCGCAGGGTTCACCTGGTAAAAGGACAGAGGGGAAATATCGAATCGGATCTCCTGCTGTGAAACCTCAAAATTATTCCCTGTATCACGCACCCGGACAGCGTCCTCTATCGTATCTTTTCCCCAGACAGTGAGGGTTTCTTTTCCCATAATTACATTGGTTTGCTCCGGGTTAAAACTGAAAGACACACTCGTCATGTCAGGCACTTTGCAAAGGGCGTCAATTAATCTCTGTTGAGCAGGAAGGTATTCTCTTAATCCGGCAGCTTTTTTACAATTGATCACCAGGCAGACCATCAGTTCACCGCTACAAAATCCCTTCCGGATCAGCACATGGCGGATCAGTCCCTCTCCCGTGGATTCCCGGTAAGCCGGAACATGATTTTCCCGCATATAACTCAGTATGATCTCCAAGATCTCCTGATTCTCTTTGGCTCCAAGGCTGCAATTCGTATTGGCTATGATGTCATGAGTCCTTCCGGCATAAAATCCCGCTATGGGATTACCGCTTTTATCCTCGCCTATAGGATATTGAGCTTTATTTCGGTAATGAAAAGGCTCGTCCATTCCCACAACAGGCTCCATGACCCGGTCAATCAGCTCCGGCTCGAAGCCGCCGATCCGAATCAGATTATTTCTGATTTTGGATGCTTTAAATTGGAGCTGCCGCTCATAGCTCATGGCCTGAAACTGGCATCCGCCGCACTGCCTGTGAAAGGCGCACCCCGGCTCCACACGAAAAGGAGAAGGTGTAAGCACCTTCTCTAACCGTCCGTAAGCATAATTCTTTTTTACCCGGGTAATGCGCATCCGCACCTGATCCCCGATTATGGCATCCTTTATAAAGAAAGGGAATCCGTCCACCTTTCCGATTCCCTCTCCGTCGGAGGTCATATCCGTTATTTCTGCCGTCAAAATCTGATTCTTTTCAAATCCCATCTGGTCTACCCTTCTATTTTGATATATCCTTCTTTGACATATCCCCCCCACTATAACGCCCGCCGGAAGCACAGACAATTACGAGAGCTTTGTTTCCCTGAGATTGGAGTCGAACAGGCGGTTAAAGCCCAGCCATCCCGTCTCCGTTGTATTTTCAAGCAGCTCCGTAAAGGTCTCCAGCTTGGCATCCGTATTGTCGGCATAACTTAAGGCCACCGCCTCCATAATCGCCGGCTTCTTGGGGGAGCCAAATTCATATTCCCCATGGTGAGCCAGAATGCAGTGCTTTAGCTCTCTGGCAAGAAGCACCGGAAATCCTTCTATTTTGCTGATTTTCTCGGCAATCATCTCTGATCCGATGACAATATGCCCCAGAAACTGCCCTTCCTCCGTATAATCGTTCTGGGGGAACAGGGAAATTTCTCTTACCTTTCCTATATCATGACAGATGGCGGCGCTGATCAGCAAATCTTTTTTCAAAAGCGGATACGCCCCGCAGTAATAATCACATAATCTGGTAACGCTTAAGGTATGCTGCAGAAGTCCCCCCACAAATCCATGATGCACCGTTTTCGCCGCAGAGGATTGTTTAAACCGGCTGATAAATTCCTGATCCTCCACAAAGAACGACTTCAAAAGCTTTTGCAGATAGGGATTTTCTATTTCTTCTATATAAATCAGCAGTTCCTCATACATATCCTCAATCGGAAACTTACTCACCGGAAGATAATTGGCCGGATCAAATTCTCCCTCCCGGCACTTCCTGATTCTCTTTATATTTGCCTGCAAAGCGCCCTGAAAGCTGGTAACATCCCCATAAACCTCTATGTAGTCCAAAGCGTCAAACTCCGCAATTCCGGCACTGTTGGGATCCCACACCTTCGCATCAATGGTTCCCGTTTTGTCCTGCAGGATAAGGTTATCATAAGGCTTTCCGTTTTTGGTCACCGCCGACTGCCTGTGTTTACAGAGATAAATATCAAATATTTTATCCCCTTCCTTATACTCTTTAATATATTTCATTCTTGTTTTGCCCCTTTCTGTCCTGCCTACTTAAGCCCCAGTACAGCCGTTGTTTCCATTTCCGTATATCCCTCCGGCCCCTGCCGCATCAACGTGATCGATACCGTTTTTTCCGGCTCCTCCAAAAGAAGTGTGCTGACCAGATCCTGATAACTTTCTATTTCCATATCATTCCATTTCAGTATCACATCCCCGCTCTGAATTCCTGCGTTCATTGCGGGAGAATCCATATCAATCTCTGTAATATAAGCGCCCAGAGGCACTCCCAGTTCTTCATTTGCACTTTCAGTCACATCCACTCCATAAACCCCAAAATATGCGATGTCTTTGTCATTGGACAGACTTTCTACCAGTTTTTTAAGATCGGAAATCCCCACGGCGCTGATCAGGTTACTCAGATCCGGGGAGTTCTTGGACATATCAATAATTCCGACCACCTGCCCCCGCAGATTAATCAATACGCCGCTGGCGCTGCTGCTTCCATAGATATCTGTCGTCATCAGCTTGTAGTTGGAGTCGGGAAGACGGATTACATTTCCTGTAGAAGTGATATTTCCATAACACAGAGAGCCTTCCGTGCCCATAGGCCTTCCCAATGCAATCACGGGAATTCCCACCAGCGAACTGCCTGAGGTTCCAAGATTGGCGGCCACGGCCATCTCCAGAGTAGTGCTTTTTATTTTTGTCTTAGCTATAGATATGACTGCAAGCCCCGTATTATTATCTTTTTTCATAAGCGTCGCCTGGTAAATCTCTCCGTCCTGAAATGCTACCTCCAGCGACTGGGCATCCTCAATGCTGCTCACATCTGCCAAAATAAGCAGTTCTATTCCATTGTCAGCCACCACAATCCCGGATACTGCCCCTTCATTCTCATATTCATTATCCAGCCACCCTACATCGGGCGTAACCCCAACCACGGTGACAATCGACTTGCGAACCTCCCGGGCCACTTCCCGGATTCCGGCAAACAGTGACAGGTAATCTTCCACTCCAAGCTTCATTTCAGAGAGCACCTGGGCAATCTGCTCATCCTCCAAAGCCGGCGGCTGCGTAGGCTCCGGCTGCATCTGGGAATCATCCACAATCATATCCTCCGGAAGAATTTCATCCTCCCTGGACTCCTCCACAAACTCGATTATCTCCGGCTCCTCCTCAGGATATAACTTGTTGCTGATCACAGGCTCCAAAAGCAGAAACGTAAAACAGGCCACCATACCAAAAATCACAGCCATGGCCGCCGTGAGCAGCGTCCGCCTTACCAGCTTGCGCCGGTTTAAGGGTCTTTGCTTAATCGTCTCCTTCATAAAATCAGAGTGATCCTGGTTTTTGCGCTCCTCCATCCCTTGAACTGCTCCTCTGCTGATATTCTTCCCATGCACGGGGCGCACGTTGCGTCAGCAACAATTTCCTCTGTGCGCCCCTGCGATCGAGTAGGGAAGATTTTCTCCCTACTCGCCGCGCGGCCCGCATGCTGCGTCAGCAGCAAATTTCCTTATGCGGGCCTGCGCATAAAACAAAGAGCGCTTTGCCAGCGCTCTCATGCTATAATATATCAATATCATCGGCGTGACAGGATTCGAACCTGCGGCCTCTACGTCCCGAACGTAGCGCTCTACCAAGCTGAGCCACACGCCGCAGCCTAATGACATTGAACATCATACAATTTTTATGGCTGCTTGTCAAGTTTTTTGCCGGACAAAATCATTTCCTTTACACTTCCCCACAAAACCGCTATAATTAATGTACCAGTTAATAATCACATCAATTAAAGGCGGTGAAAGGATGGTATTGGAAATGTCAGATAAAGAATTAATCACAGTAACTATTGACAGATATACAGATTTACAGCAAATCAAAAAAGCAAATGGCGGTCATGAAAATGAAATGCTAGATTATTTAATCAAAGTAACCACTGCAAAACTATCTTCCTTAGGAGTAAATGTTGAAGATATAACGCTTTAAGCAACAATATTTGTGGCAGCAGTACTTCCAAAACAAAAACTGCCGCGGAGGCGGTATAAGATGATTATGACCGTTTAGTGCAGCTATGTGATGCATTGGCTATGCCAACGGGGTTCTGCCTTTTGTGGAAAAGAGTTTTCGTTAAGGGAGGGATATTATGTATTACGAAGCAAATGATTTTTTGGAAACTGCGGGCAGCGATATGTTAAAGCAAATCGCCCTATTCCGCCTAATTGTGTTGCAGCAGGGAATTCATGCAGGGTGATACGTTATTTTGATACAGACAGGAAAGGCGGCAACATGAAATATAAGCGTGTTATTTTTCACAGAGCTGCCTTCCGGCCAACCTGTGAAAAATAACATAGTTACAGTCAACTCCTGAGAAACAGATAAGCCACGGTAATGATCAAACCAATGCAGAACAGCATCAATCCAAAGGACATACTCCTGCTGATGATCGTTCCCACCTCAGAAAATTCCTGGTAAATCATGGCATACTTGTGTTCATAATCCACATCCTTCGGATGTTTTCTGAAAATTGTGGCATTGGCGATCCTCTTCCACCTATTCGCAATCCATCCCATAGCATGGGTGACGGCATTTCCCTCTTCCAGTTCGCCGGGCAACTTACTGTCCTTATAAATCGTCTTTCTAAGCAGCACCACAATCGAATCTATGAGAGAATCCAATATCCGGCAAAGGACACCGAACACAAAGGGAAGGGCCTTAAGGAGCACAGGGCGGTATAAATAATCCTCCAAATCCAGGTACTTATACCACCTGTCCGCATAAATCCTTTTTCCGTCCTCCTTTTTCATAAGCCAAAATCTCACCACCACCAGATAGATAACCCCGCCGATAAGGACAGAGATAAATGCGCCCTTCAGATTCACCACAGAAAACCAGGAGGCAATCCCGTAGGCGTTTGTGGATCCCTGCATAAAACCATATCCCAAATCCGCCGCCCGGTTCATCACCTGATCCGGGAACAGCCCCATCACCGGAAGCAGGGTCGCGCTGAGCGTCAGGGCAGCGGCGCTGGCCTTATTCATATAGCTTCCCTTTAAGGAATCGAATTTTTCCTGTCTGGATGCATCTGTGTTCTTTTCAATAAACAGGGCCACATAAAGCTTGGTCATATAGGCTACGGTAAGCCCGCCGCTGGCCAGAAAGGCCCACTCGATCCCCCTCATGGCCTCTGCGCTGAAAATACAGACTGCCGCCCCTTCCCTGAGCAGCTCCGCATATTCCACAATGCTTTCATGAATTAGAGTCTTGCTGATATATCCGTTCCAAAGGGGGATTCCGCCGATTCCCAAAGCTCCCATCAGAAAGATATAATTGAGCAACGGCTTTTTTCTGCCAAAGCCCTGTATCTCATTGAGATTCAGCTTATGCACATTCATAAACACCACGCCGGCCGCCATAAATAATGCCAGCTTGATCAGGGAGTGATTCACCATATGAAGAATGCTTCCTCTTACGGCAAGGGCATTTTCCTCCCCCAGCAGAGCAGACATTCCTACTCCTACCAAAATAAATCCGATCTGTGACACCGAAGAACAGGCCAATGTACGCTTTAAATCTACGGAAAACAAAGCAAGCACTGCTCCTGCTGCCATCGTGCAGACACCGATTGCCAGAATCATACCGCCCCAGAGACTGTCCCACAAAAAGAGGTAACTGGTCAGAATCAAAATTCCAAACATTCCGGCCTTGGTCAAAATACCGGACAGAAGCGCCGACGCAGGAGCAGGAGCCACCGGATGCGCCTTGGGAAGCCAGATGTGCAGAGGGAAAGCCCCTGCCTTTGCCCCAAAGCCAAAGAGCATACAAACGCCCGCCGCCCACAGTCTTTTTTGATTTCCTTCCGTGCCGATTCTTCCGGCAAGACCGGTTAATTCATCAAAACGAAGGGTTCCCGTCATATGATACAGCAGGAAAATACCCATCAGCATCGCCAACCCACCGATCACAGCCACTGCCAGATAAGTAGAGGCCGCCCGCAGAGACTCCTGTTTCTCATCATGGGCAACCCACACATAGGAGGTAAAGGACATGATCTCGAAAAAAAGAAAGGTGGTATAAAAATCTGCCGAAAGAAACACCCCTTCTGTCGCTCCCAATGTGACAAGCAGGAAAAAGTAATAGCGGTTTCTGTTCCTGTAATGCCCAAAATATTCCCCGGAAAACAGAGTACTCATAAACCACATAAACGCCGCGATCGTGCCGTACAAGGCTCTGAAGCCATCCATCGTAAGGTGAAGCCCCATACCGCACACACCGGGAAGCTCCGCAATCTCCTTACCGCTTCCGTTTAACAGAACATTTCCTAAAAACCAGAGAAAAAATCCGAATTCCACTCCCGTAACGGCAAAGGCAAAACGGTCTCTCAGTTCTTTCCTTTTTCTGCCCAGCAAATAACTGACCAGGGCAGACAGCATTGGAAAAAAAACCGCAACATAAAGCATCACACCCATCTTCCTTCCCTCCTTAATATACTCCCACAGCCACATCATTAAAGAATCGTACAAGGACCGCAGAACGAAGACCAAACAAAAAGATAAATACGGCAAAAATGAACAGGGGAAGCAGCATCTTCCAGTTAGGATCCTTAATCTCCTTTACACCTTCCCGGTTAAAATCCTCTCCGGGGAAAAACGCCCTGATCACAATCGTCAGCATATAAATTGCCGTGAGCAAAGCGGATACCAGCAGACATCCGATTCCTCCCCAGGCAATCGGATTCCCGCTTTCCACTGCCGCCGACGCAAGATTCCATTTACTCACAAAACCGGCAAACCCGGGCACCCCCATAAGCGCAAAGGAGGACACCGTAAAGATACCGAATACACAGGGCATCTGATACCCCAGACCGTCAACCTCATGGACATACTGTCTCTCTGTCTGGTGCATGACGGCTCCTGCGCAGAAAAAGGAACAGATTTTCATCACTGCATGAAATACCAGATGAGAAAGAGCCGCCGTCATGCCAAAGGGCGTCATAATCGTCACGCCAAACAGGATATAAGAGAGATTGCTGACCGTGGAATAGGCCAGCCGCCTTTTTAAATGGGTTTCCTTTACCGCCCGGCTGCACCCGTATACAATGGTGAACATCACAATGATCATCACCACATTTTGCGCCCAGGTCCCTTTAAGGAACTCCGTCCCAAAGCTGTAATAGGTCAGCCGGATAATGGCAAAGGCGCCTGATTTTACCACTGCAACCGCATGAAGAAGGGCCGTCACCGGGGTAGGGGCAACGCCCGCATCCGGCAGCCAGGAATTAAAGGGACAAACGGCCGCCTTAACGCCAAATCCCATGAAGGCAATCACATAGATCAGTAAAAGCACATTCGTCCGTTCTCCGATTCTGGCCGGATCCAATACGCCTCCCAGGACAAAATCCGTAGTATTGCCGTAGATAATCACAAAAATGAGTCCGATAAATGCAAAGGCAGCGCCCCCCAGAGAGTAATAAAGGTACTTCCTGCTGGCAAGGATCGCCTCCCTTGTAAGGGTATGCATGACCAGCGGAACCGTCACCAACGTAAGCAGCTCATAGAAAAAATACATGGTAAGCAGATTTGCCGAAAAGGAAATCCCCAGCGTCACGCCATAGGTTATGGTATAAAACAGAAAGAATACATTTTCATGCTCCTCTTTTGTCATATACTCAAAGGCATACAGGGTTGCCAGCGGCCACAGCGCGGAAACCAGACCTGCGAATACCATCCCCATCCCGTCCACCTGAAAGCTGATGGACAAGTTCCCCGTAAAATTAGCCAGAGTGAATATATTTTCCGGCCTGTGCAGCAGCAGATTCCATACCAGGAGGCTATTCACAATCACCATTGCCTCCAAAAAAATCTCTCTGTGACTCCGCTTTTGGAATGGAATCAGAAACCCCAAAGCGCCTGCGATCACAGGAAGCAAGATCACTAATAATATCATAACAGCTTCTCCTTTCCTACAATACCTTCCCGGCGATCCGCAGCAGATACCCTGTGATTTCATTGGGGAACAGTCCGATCAACACGGATAACGCCGTAAAAATCAGTACCGGAACAGTCATAAAAGGAGACGGCTCCTTTTTTTCCAACGCTTCATAATTATAATCCGCCCCCGGAAAGAAGCCTTTCAGGGTAACAGGCAGCAGGTATCCGGCAGTTAAAAGAGCGCTCACCAGCAGCACCGCCGGCCCCAGCCATTCGAAAACCGGAATGCCGCCGGAGAGTGACCCCACAGCCAGATACCACTTGCTGACAAAGCCTCCCGTAGGAGGAATCCCGATCAGTCCCAAAGCGGCAACGGTATAGCACCACATCAGAATCGGCATCTCCTTTCCGATTCCCCGAAGCTCTTCCACTCTGGTTTTTCCCGTCTTAAAGATTATCCCGCCGGCACACAAAAACAATACTGCCTTGATAAAGCCATGGCAAAGCACATGGAGAATACCGCCCGTTAAGGCATCAGCATCCATAACCGCAAGCCCGAACAAAATGTAGGATAACTGGCTGACCGTGGAATAAGCCAGCCGCTTTTTCAGCACAGGCTCCCTGTAAGCAAGCATGGAACCCATAAAAACGGTCAGCAGCGTCAAGACAAGCCAGGTACTCTGCACCCAGCTCCCCCGCAGAAAGGACGCCCCGAAGATATAGTAAACCACCCTCACAATTCCCAGCACACCTGCCTTGACAATCACAGCGGACAAAACGGCTGATGCAGGCGCAGGCGCAACCGGATGGGCTGTCGGAAGCCAAGCGTGCAGGGGAAACATGCCCGCCTTCACCCCAAATCCGATCAGCATCAGCATGGCGGCAATCAGAAGGATGCCGCCGTGCTGCGCTATTGCGCCGGAGCTGAGCACGCCTCCTGCACTGAAGGTGAGGGTGTTTCCATAGCTGTCGATAAAATACAGGCCGAACAAAGCCATGTATGCCCCGCACAGGGAATAAAATAAATACTTAAGCCCCGCCATAACCGCCTCCCTGCTCCCGTTATGGAGAACCAGGGGCATGGAGGACAAGGTGAGCAGTTCAAAAAACAGATAAAAGGTAATTAAATTTCCCGCATAGCAAAGGGCCAGAAAAACCCCGAACGCGATCAGATAAAATCCATAATAACGCTTCTCATGTTTTACTTCATGCTTCATGTACTCAAAGGAAAAGAAACCTGTCCCTGTAAAAATAATGACAGTCATAACCGCAAAGACTACACTGACCTCATCCACCTTAAATAAAACAGGAAGTCTGTCTGTCAAATGAAACAGGGTCATCATTCCCTCTCCTGCCAGAACCAGGGCCGATACCGCGAGCCCTGCCGTCACGAAAAGACTGCCTCCTGCTATAATCAGCAGGTTCCTTCTGCTCTTCATTTCTTTTTGAACCAAAAGGCAGGTTCCTGCCAAAATAGGAAAAAGGACAGATAATATGATGTAATACATAACAGCACACCTCCTTAAGAGAACATGGCAAGGCCCTGCTCAATCAGATCCACAATAGGCTGGGAGCTTACACCCAGAAACACATTCAAGGCAATGAAGCAGACCAGCGCCGCCGCATAGATTTTCATATTCCTGAAAGTAACCGTTTCAAACTCGAAATCTTCCACCGGCGTATAAATACGTATCACTGTTTTCATAAAGTAAATCGCATTCAATATCGTACTGATGCCGAGTACAATCAGCGCCGGCAGCATCTTCATCTGATTCTGTACCGCCGCCTGAGCAAATAAAAGCTTGCTGATAAAGCCGGAAAACAGGGGTACGCCCACCATAGACAAAGCGCCCATGGTAAAAGCCGCGCCCGCCCATTTGTTTCGGTATGCGGCTCCGGTGAGCTTAATAAACTGCCTGCTTCCGTCAGACACCTCCGTCAGCCCTATAGCCGCAATAAACAGCAGGGACTTGGTCGCTGCGTGGGAAAGAATATGAAATACGGAGGCCGACATTCCTGCCTGGGTTCCCATTCCGATCCCCATATAAATATATCCGATCTGGGCCACGGAGGAAAATGCAATCATCCTCCGGATGTCATTCTCCTTGATGGCGCTTAAAGAGCCGAAAATCATGCCCATAAGACCAAAAATAAATAAAATATCTATGATTCTGCTGGAATAAAAAACCTCAAACCCGATCACCCTGTAGACAATTTTAAAGAGCAGAAATATGTATCCCTTGGATACCAGACTGGACAAAATCGCAGCCGAGGATACCGTGGAATATCCGTAAGCATCCGGCAGCCAGGCGTGAAAGGGAAACAGAGCGCTTTTAATGGAAAGCCCCACTGAAATCAGCGCTATGGCAACAAGCAGGGGAATTCTGTACTCTCCCACTTCGGAGATCATCGCTACCTGCTCCTTAATATTGCTCATCAAAAGATGGCCTGTCAGATCATACAGCATACAAATTCCCATCAGCAGCAGACCAGAGCCCAAAAGGCTCATGATCATATAACGGGCGGCCGCCTCTATGGTTCTCCCGTTCTGCCTGATCATAATCAGGCCGCAGGCGGCAATGGTATTGATCTCCACAAATACATAGGCGGTAAACAAATCATTGGTATAGACAAGGGCAAGCAGAGAGGAAAGCAGCAAATCACAGAGTACATAATACAGGTAGGTTTTCCCCTCCTCCACCTCGTCCGCCAGCTTTTTCACCCCGCCCTCTAAAGACAGGAGCATGATAATGCAGAAAAACAGCGCCACAAGAGCCTCCAGCACTCCCGCACGAATTTCGTTTCCCCAGGGCGCCGGGAATTTTCCCATCACGTACACAAAGGCCTCGCCGGTTCCCAAAACGTAAAGGAGGGTACTTCCGTTTAAAAACAATTCCGCAATAAGCAGCGCCCGGCTTAATCCTCTGGCGGCTTTTCTTTCCAGTCCGGAACTGATAATCCCCGCAAAAAGACACAGCAAAATGGAGATTGCCGGAAAATTCTGTACGAAATTCATTTACAGCCCCTCCTTTTTCAGTCGAAACGAGATTTCATCCAGGTCCAGGGTCTGATAACGCTGATATAAGCGGATGGTAATCGACAGCATCAGGGCGCTGACTGACACTGACACCACAATGCCGGTGAGCACCAGTCCGCTTGGTATGGGGTTGATATAGGTCTCCATGCTCTGTACTCCGTCTGTCACAATAGGGGCCACTCTGCCCGAAATGTACCCTTTTTCCGCCAGAAACAGATAAATGGCCGTATCCATAATATTCAGCCCAATGATCTTTTTGATCAGATTGCTCTGCAAAAGCAGGTTCCCGAACCCAATCCCGAACAGGATCATTGCCACGGCTTCCCCGTAATTATTAAAAAGATTCGCTCCCATTCTAAAGGCCCCCTCTCCGAAACAGAGCATAAAACGCATACATGGTACAGGCCACTTCAAGTCCCACACAAATATCGATCGGCAGGATGATTCCGCCGCTTAATATATGCCCCGGCTGCCCCAGCGGAATATGATTTTCGATTCCGTTTGCTCCTGTGATATAGAAATAGGAGCCGATCACGCCATACATGCACAGCGCCGTAATCTTGGCCGCCTTATAGACATGTTCGTCGAAAAACCGCTGGGTTTTGTTAAAACCAAAAGCGCTGGCATAGAGAATCAGCCCTGCTCCCAGAATTGCACCGCCGGAAAAACCGCCTCCGGGCGATAAATGTCCGTTCAAAATAATATAAATGCCGAAGATAAATATAATCGGGCATAAGATAAATGCGGTTCCCTGCAAAATCATATCGTTTTTAGGTTCAAAACGCCGGTCGCCGCTGCCCTCCTCCAGCTTCTTCAGAATCCTCTCATCCAGCATTAACAGAATCATCACACAGCAGGTGGCAATAAACAGCACATTGGTTTCTCCAAAGGTGTCAAAGGCCCTGTAGGTCAAAATCATGCCGGAGACAATGTTGACCGCCCCTGTCTCCTGAAGCCCCTGTTCAATGTATCTCTGAGAAACCACATTATTGTCCGGATTGGAGGGATTTCCCGTCCGTGGCAGGTAAGAAACCGTGTACAGCAAAATCCCCACCAGCGTAATGCAGAACATGATCGCCGCCGCCACATAAATATTGTGAAATATTTTCAGCTTTTTGTTGTGGGCCTTGTCATAAACCTTTTCCCGGATCATCTGCTGCTCATCCATCCGGTCCAGAATCGTGTCAACGGATGTCTCTGCCCTTTTCTGGGGTTTCATCTCCACTTCCCCTATATAGGGATCCTTACTTCCGGAAAGCCATCTGAAAAAATGAAACGCCCCTGTCTTTTCATATTCGCTCTCTGGTTTAAGCCTGCTCATGATACTCTGCCTCCCTCTTCTCGTCCATGGGAATCTCCATGCTCTCCTCCATGGAGATGGCGCCCGTCTGTTCGTCTTTGTCTTTTTCCTTTTCAATCTGAATGGCATGGATCTTCTTCAAAGTGGCAAAAAACAAAATACTCGTCACCCCTGCGCCCACCGCCGCCTCGGTGATGGCAAGATCGGGCGATTGCAGACATACCCAGATCACCGACATAACCAGACTGTAGGACATATAAATCAGCACGGAATTGAGCAGGTTTTTGGAAAAGCTTACCGATATGGCGCAGACAATCAAAAAGCCCATTAAAATACACTGAAACAAAGTCATACCTCTTCGCCTCCCGTCTCCTTTTCCCGCTCCTTTTTCAGTTCTTCTTCAAGTACGGCAAGATCGCTGTAACTCTGACAATGGTTTTCAAGCTTTTCATTGGTCACCACCTCAAGCCTTGCCAGAAGATGAGAGGAAACAGGCGATGCAAGCCATAGAAAAATAACGATCAGCATCATTTTAAGCGTAGTAAAATTAAGCCCCGAAAAAATCATCAGCCCTACCAGGGAAAAACTGATGCCAAGAGTGTCCCCCATGGCGGCAGCGTGCATCCTGTTCAGCACATATTTCAGATGGAACACACCATATAATTCGATCAGAAAAATAATCAGGCCGCTCAACAAAAGCGCGCCCCCTGCAATCAGTCTGAGCCATTCAAGAATTTCCATCAGCGCCTCCTCCTTTGTTCCTGCTCTCTTTCTCCTGCTTATGGCTCCTTAGATAGCTTTCCGTATAAACCCCTATGTAAACCTTGGAAATAACCACCACCGCCAGGAAGCTCACCATAGCATAAATCAGGCAAATATCTACCAGAAATCCTTCCTTTAACAAAAGCGAGAGTACAACAATCATAACCATAACCATTGTTCCCATCATATTAACCGCCATAATACGGTCGGCCACCCGGGGGCCTCTCACCGCACGGATGAGACAGACAAACAGCATGACGGCAAGAATGACCAAAACGGCTATGTACATCTTTTGATAAATCATTTCCAGCATCTTAATCCATCCTTTCCATTTTTCTCAGCATCGAAACAAAGATCGAACTGTTTATGCCCTCCGCCAGGCTCTTATCCAGACAATGCACCACATATTCATCCTCCTCCAGCAAAACTGTGATGGTTCCCGGCGTTAAGGTTATGGAGTTGGCAAGCAGAATTCTTGCCGGAGCCGTTTTAAGATCGCTCTTAAAGCGCACAACGGCAGGCTCAATTTCGTACCGGGAGGAGGTGATCATTCGAATCACCGCAAAATTCGCTTTTACAATCTCTTTAATCAGGACGAACACATACTGCAGGATCTGAAACAGCTTCTTAAGCAAAATAAGATCCGTTCCGGGACGATAACCCAGAAAACGGCAGGTAAACCAATAGATCAGGCCGGAAATTACAATGCCGAAGCCGGCGATCTCCCATGTAAACTGTCCGTTAAAAATAATCCAGATCAAAAAAAACAGGAAAAACATTTTCTCCACCTTTCCAACAGAAAACAGGTGGGCTTACGCCAGCACCTGCCTGATTTTTTCTTCTAATTCTTTTTTCGGTATGGCTCCCATGAAGGTTTCTGCCGCCTGCCCCTCCTTAAATACGATAAAAGTGGGGATAGACATAATTCTGAATTCGTTTACCAGCCGCGGATTCTCATCCGTGTTGCATTTGCCGATCTTACATTTTCCCTCGAAGCTCTTTGCCAGCTCTGCCACAATCGGGGCCATCATCTTGCAGGGTCCGCACCAGTCGGCATAAAAATCTACCAGAACCGGTATACTGCTTTTCTTCACTTCCTCTTCGAAATTACCATCTGTAATTTTCAGTTCCATATCATACTCCTTTCTAAAAATATATGCAATATATTTTGTCAATTTATCATTTTCTTAACGGCATGTCCGCTCTCTTATTGTTGCCTTTTAATCACATATTTATAAATCGGATTTCCTAAGGCTGAAAACTTTTCCTCATACTCTGTCATTACGTTGTCCCTGCCCATTTCTTCATCACGATGCAAGTCAAAAGAAATTTTCAGAGCTTCCCACCCCGCCGCAGGCACCTCTTCCAGGGCAAAATCAAACAACCCTTTGTTATCGGTCTTAAACTCTAACACCCCGTCTTTCTCCAGAATCCTGTCATATCTTTTCAAAAATTCTGCGGACGGAAGGCGTCTTTTGGCATGCCTGTCCTTTGGCCATGGATCAGAAAAATTTAGATAAATCCGCTCAACCTCCCCGGTATCAAACACCTCTGTGATATTCTCCGCATCCATGCGGAGAAACAAAAGATTGGGAACCGGGAAAGCCTCCATCTTCTGCAGAGCCCTTAAAAGAACGCTGGAATATTTTTCGATTCCGATATAATTTACTTTGGGATTTTTCTCCGCCAGTTCATGGATAAATTTTCCTTTTCCCATTCCGATCTCTATCCGGATGGGCCGGTTATTTCCAAAGCGCTCCCGCCATTTTCCCTTCAGCTTCTCCGGTTCATGAATTACCAAAGGACTTTCGGCAATCGCATCCCTGGCGCCTGAAATATTTCTGAGTCTCATGCAGCAATCCCTTATGTTATCTCACTATTTTTGCATTATCTTTTTCAACCATCTATTTTACATCATTTTTTGTCGTATGAAAAGCACAAATTTAATGAAATAAGGCTTGTCAGGTGCAGAAGCAAAATGTAAACTATAAGGGTAGGAGTATTGTTGTCAGTCAAAAAGGAGTTTTTATGCATTTTGGTAAATATCGGCGGATCAGTTTTGCCTTTCTTTCTATATTAATAGTGCTTCTGGCTTTGCCCATGAGCGGCATAAACGCTTATGCTGCCTCCACCCTGGAGGAATTCCAGGCGGAAGCGGAGGAGCGCAAATCCCTTCCCATTCAAAGCAACCAGATTGAAAACTGGCCAGCCGGTCCGGCCATTGGTGCAGAGAGCGCCATCCTGTTAGAGGCCAACACCGGCGTAATTCTCTATGCCAAAAATATAGACGAGCGGCTCTACCCGGCCAGCACCACCAAGCTTATGACCTGTCTGCTTGCGGCAGAAAACTCCAAAATAGACGAGACGGTCACTTTTTCAAGCAATGCAGTCTTCAGCATTGAACCCGGAAGCTCCCACATGGGTATCGATCCGGGCCAGGCCCTGCCTATGGAGGAATGCTTATACGGGCTCCTCGCCGCCTCCGCCAATGAGGTTGCCAACGCCGTGGCGGAACACGTGGCAGGAAGCCTTGATGATTTTGCCGACATGATGAATGAGAGAGCGAAGGAACTGGGCTGCAAGAATACCCACTTTGTCAATGCACACGGCCTCCATGAGGACAATCACTATACCTCCGCCTATGACCTGGCTCTGATTGCAAAGGCCTTTTTTCAGAATGAATTTCTCTCCAAGGTGGGAAATACCGCTTCCCATCATTTCGAGGCCACCGACACACAGCCCGACGACTTTATCAAGAAAAATAAGCACCAGCTTATTACCGGCGAAATTCCCTACAAGGGAATCAAGGGCGGAAAAACCGGATTTACCAGCCTTGCAAGGCAAACCCTGGTTACCTGCGCGGAACAGGACGGTATGAAATTAATCTGTGTGATCATGAAGGAAGAATCCCCGGAGCAGTTTAACGACACGGTAAAGCTTTTTGATTACGGATTTACAAACTTTTCTGTGGTCAATGTGGTGGAAAACGAGACCAATTATTCCATAAGGCAGTCTAATTTCTTCAATACCTCCACGGATATTTTCGGAAATTCCAGCCCTATTCTGGCCCTGAATCCGGACAGCTATCTGATCATACCCAAAACCGCCGCTTTTGACGAGCTGGATTCCAAAATTTCCTATGATACCACAGAAGAAAACCAGGTGGCAGTCATTCAATATTATTACCATGGCGAGTATGTGGGAACCGCTACCGTAGACCTTGCCCAGGACATTCCCGCCCCATACAAATTTTCGGAAAAAGCGGCGGAAACCATGTCGGCGGCGGAACCAAATGTGATCATTGTCAATATCAAGCTGATCCTTTTCATTGTCCTGGCAATAGCCGCCCTGCTTATTGTGGCCTTTACGATCCGCTCTGTTGCACGCAGCTACAATTTCCGCGGAAGTTCTGTAACTGTCTCCAGACGCGGCAGAGGGAGGCGAAAAAGAAACCGGAAAGATGGCCCTCATTTTTCATCCTCCCGGTTTGACAAGTTTTTTTGATTTTTGATGCCCTTTTGCCAGTTCTCTCTTTTGTATCATTTTCTGGCAGTCCTGTTCCGAAATGAATTTGGAAGTCTTGACCACATATACCATACCCCTCTCCGACTTCCGAATCCTGATTTTTGATTTCATGTATCCGTGGACAGGGCAGAGGGAAACGCTGTAGTAATGTTTTCCGTTGGGTGAGAACCAACGGATTTTTTTGCGCAGATTCCTGTGGCAGAGATAGCATTTGGTACTGATTACTTCCCTGTCCTCCAATGCTTTCTGCTTATCCGCGAACTCCCTTGAAACATATTTCATATAGTCATGGAACATTACATGGATTTCGTCCTGCCTTGTCTGGGGAAGTACGTATGTGTCAATGGAATAATTGACAAATACCTCCTGCGGAAGCTCCCTCAATATCCGTGCCGTATAGTAAGCGTCGCTGTATGCCCTGTGAAAGGGCACATCCTTTTCTATTTTCAGAAAATCTATGGCATGTTCCAGATTTCTCCTCTGCTCCTTCTCGTCACAGGCAATACTGAAAAGTTTCTGCACATCCAAAAAACGAATGGGTTCTCCGCTTAAGGGTTCCATCCCGTAAAAGTGCATATTCCTCTGAAATTCAAACAGATCCAATGGCCCCCATGTGCAGAAAATATAGTCTTCTCCGCACCATGCAAGAAACTCCTCTGCCGCTTCTTTAAAGGGATGTCCTTTCTTCAGATCCTGCATTTGCAGATGGATCAGATTTCCGGTCACCTTATGCATTTGCGTATAGACAGAGGGCCTCACAAGCTGATTATACTCTCCGACCTTTCTCCTGCCATCATCCAGCTTTACGGCGCCTATATCAATAATCTCGAAGGGGAGCTCCTTAACCTGCGGCTCCTTTCCTGTATTGCTTTGATTCCACTCCAAATCCAGTACAATATAATTCATATCCGATTTCCCTGATCTCTCATACTGCCAATTCGCATACTTTCTATATCATACCACATTTGACCACATTCTACTACAATACGATTGCATTTATTCCACCCACCTCACCACATCCCCCTTGCCAAATTCCTTATCCGCGTAGGTAATCACTTTGCTTTTACTGTCAAGGGCAGGCGCTTCTAAGGCTGCCCAGGATTCGTTAGAGTCCAGCACCCTGACCGTCACTTCCTCCACATAATACTCGGGGCCCAGTATCCCCTCCCTCTCCTTCACCACATAGACAAAATTTCTCTTCTGCTGGCTCTCATAGACAGCTCCGGAAGGAACACAACAGTAATACTTCTCTCCTCTTTCCGTGCGCTTCATCACGCCGGAGAGACCGGGAAACCCTATATCCTGCGGCAGGTCAAAGAGAATCTCATACCCTCCCGGCATCAACTGGCTCTCGGTAAGATAATCAACCTTAACCTTCAATTCCCCGCCGCTGCCGTCCAGTTCAACTAAGACCTCATCCCCGTACCCCACATACTTTTTCTGAGTCTGATCGATAGTTACCTTAAACTGACATGGCACACTCTCGTCAGTCATCATCATAGCCGCCGCATCCGGCACCCGTCCCCCTTCCTGCACATAAATATCCGTAATCATCCCCTGGCTTTTTGCCGTCACATTTCCCTGAGCATTCAAAACCTCCTGATAAACGGCCAACCCTTCCCGAAGGTCTGCCATCTGGGACTGGTAAACGGAAAGCGTGGCGTCGGCGTTGTCCGGCATAAGAATATCCTCCACGCTTCTTCCCGCTTCCTTCACCGCCGCGTCCCGCTCCCGCATGGCGTCCGCCTCCGCATAGGCCGCGCTCTGCAGCTCATCCCGCAGGCGCTGCTGTTCCTCCTCGTCCGCTCCCTCTGCACTTTCCAGCTCTTCCAAGGCCCGGACATACTGATCCATGGCGCGCCCCACATCCGTATCCTTCTGTCTGGCCGTGGTATCATAATCTTCCCTTGCCCTTGCCTCCTCTATTTCCTTCCTCTGCTGAGCAAGCGCCTTATTTTCCAGAATCGCATTGGCCTGAAGCTGAATTTCATCAATAGCCGACTGCTTCTCACCCATAATTTCTTTCAGATCCTCCAGATCAATGGTAAAGAGCACATCCCCCTCTTCCACCTGATCCCCTGCATGCACCAGCAAATCCTTCACCCTAAGGCCGCTTAAGGCCGACACCGCCTGCTTGCCGCCCTCCACCACAATGCCTTCCACTTCCACAATATGCTCGATATATTTTTCCTCCGGCATCACTGTATTCACCACCGGAAGCCTGGTAGCATACAAACTCTTAGAAACCAGCGTACACACCCACATGGCCCCCATAAACAACACAAAGCCCGCCAAAACCTTCTTCCTAACCATAACCTACCTCCCTACTCCTTCAACCCCGAATAAATAATCCCCTGCTCCAGGTAATCCTGTCCCATCACAAAAACAAAGGCTGCCGGAATCAGCGTAATCACCGATGCACAAAAAGCGTACCCCGCCTGCCCCCACACGATTTCCGGCAGATACAAAGACAGGGGCCACAATGCCTTGTCATCAATAAAAGCCATGGGCTGCTCCATCATATTCCAGTATTCCAGAAACCCCAGCACCAAAGCCGACAAAATCCCGCTTTTGCCAAGAGGCAGCCCCATTTTAAAGAAAATATACCATTCCCTCGCCCCGTCCACCCTGGCCGCTTCAAATAATTGCCCGGGAATTCCCCGGAAACCTCCGTAGGTTAAAAAAATAGGAAAAGTGGAGAATACCGCCGGAAGGATCACCGCCTTTTGTGTGTTCAGCAGAGAAAGACGGTTCAGAACCAGATAGCTTGAAAGCATGGTAACCTGGAAGGGTAAGAGCATCAGCACCACATATAGTGCAAACAGAAGCTTTCCCGCCCGCACCCTGTATACTGCAAAGGCCCAGGCCGCAGGCACTCCCACAAGGAGCTGCCCTGCCAGAATGCAGAGCACCATTTTAACGGAATTCCAGAACAGCACAAAGAATTGGGGCGTCAAAAACAGGAGCTTTCCGTAATTCTCAAAACTGGGATAATCCGGCATCAGCTTCCAGCTTATAAATTCCTCCCCGTCCATAAAAACGGAAGTAAGGTACCCTGTCAGCTCATAGTGATCCATCACGGAACCTGTGATCAGGAGCACTATCGGAAGCACCACCAAAATTCCCGGCAGTATCAGCATAATTGTTGTGACCGTCCTTTTCAGGCTTTCCAAAACCTTCTCTTTCATTCCTTATCCCAAACCCTTTGCAAAAGTAATATGACCACCAGCAAAAATCCGCCGGTACACACCGCTGCTGCCGCCATCTTGTCAAATTCCAGATTGACAAACCAGTTATTAAACAGATGCTGGAGCAGATAAATGCTTTTATGGGGGTAAGAGCCTGCCACCAGATAGGCTTCCCTGTAAATCTTAAAGGAATTCAAAAAGGACAGGATCACAATGGTATACAGACTCCCTTTCAGGTTCGGCAGCACGATGTACCAAATCCTCTGCAGCCCTCCCGCCCCGTCCACTCTGGCCGCCTCGATCTGCCCTGTGGGAATGCTCAGAATCCCTGCCAGCCACAGCACCACCGTATATCCGGTATTTTTCCAGATATAGCTGGCCACCAGCACCCAGAATGCGGCTTCCGTCCCCAGATAATCCGTATGTATTTCCCCCCACAGCCCTGTCAGCTCTCCAAGCCGGGACAAAAACAGATTCAGAAACCCCTGCTTATAAAATACCATCTTCCACACCATGACAATGGTTGCCGTAGGCATGGCAAGAGGGAAGAGGTACACGGATTTAATCATTCCCGCTTCTTTTCTTTTGCTCAGGGGCCATGCGATCAAAAACCCAACCAACACTAAAAGGGGAATACACACGATGGTAAACCGCAGAGTATTTTTGACGGCAATCAGAAATGCCTGATTGTGAAAAATCGTCCCGTAATTTTCCACCCCCACAAACTTCCCTGTCACTGCGGTGGTAAAGGATCTTTTAACCACATCCCAAAAGGGAATCAGCACAAAAAGTGCCACTCCCAAAAAGCTGGGAGCCAAAAAGCTAAAAAAGGCTCCCTGCTTTTTCAGGTTCAGAAGATGTAACAAATGCTTCTTTTTCTGTTTTTTCATCTATCACTCCGACATATAAATCGTAACACTCTTTTCAATCTCTTTCACCGCTTCATCCAGGCTCACAGCCCCCCGGAAATACTGTGTGCCTATCTCATATACGGCGCTTTCCAGAACAGACTCCGTAAAGTATGGGGTGGAAACCGTTTCCATCCATTCTTGTACCTGTTTTTTCTGCTCCTCTGAAAGAATATAAATCTCCATTCCAAAGGAGGTTCCGTCCGGGCTGGACGTGCCGATAGAGCTGAATACGCCGTCCTCGCTAATCCATTCCTCATTTATATCGTACATTTTGGGGAATGCCGCTTTATTTACGGAGAACCCATAATACAGGTTGCTTTGGGACTCATTTCCCAGAAGCGTCCTTACCATCTCCTTAGCCCCCTCCGGATTGGACGAGCCTGCATTGATGCCCACCAGGGTTTTGGGAATAAATACCTTCTCGCTCATGCCGCTCATAAGACTGACCGCATCATCCTCAAATCCTTCTACCTTTTTGATGGAAAATACCTCGCAGATTCCGCTGTGGTAAAAAGTATAGCCAAAAACAATCTGGGACTCTCCTGCCAAATAGTCCATTTCATTCGTCGTCCTGAAATAATCGGAATCCTCCCGGGAACCGCCATAGTAGCTGGAATAGTTCACATTGCTGTTCATGTAATCCTCCACATACTTGGCGGGAAGTCCCTCCATCTGGGCATCATAAATCCGCTTCGTCTGCTTTAAAAATTCCTTCACCGCCTCTGTATCCAGTTCCCCGGAGGCCGTTTTCCAGGCGGGAACCGATGTCATTGCAAAGAACCGCATAATACCCTTTTCCGAGCAAATCCTAAGCAGGGCCTTTTCGGGATTGTCCTTGCGCAACTGTTCCATCATATCTGCGATTCCTTCCAGATCCTTCGCCATGGAAATATATTTTTCCTTACCCGCCATCACCGGAAGCTGAATCTCGCAGGGCACCGTATACACCTTACCGTCCACCTTAAAGGCATCCACAATATTTTCAAAAAGCGCATCCTCTGCGGGAAGGCTTCCCAGGCATTCGTTTAAATCAAGAAGCAGTTTTTTCTCTATATAGGAATCCACCGGCATATCATCCAACACAATCACATCCGGCCCTTCTCCCGCCATGATTCGGGTATTCAGCTTCTTGAGGGCATCCTCCCTGGTTACGGAATCGCCATCTCCCATACCTGTCTCATACTCCACGTAAACCTCCGGGTTACTGTTCTGATAAATGCTGACTCCCTGGCGGATGGTATCATTTTCCTTCAGGCTGTATACCTTAAGCTTTTCGTTTGGCACCGTGGGAATATCCGGGTTGTAGGCAAAGCGTACCGCCTTGCCTCCGTAAAATACCGCAAGGAACTCATTGTCCGGAAGCGCGGTCATCTCCACCATGGAATGGGTATAAGAAGGATTCCCGAAGCAGGAAAGCGCTCCGTCGATCACCTGCTCCATAACGCTTCCCCCAATCACGTGGCGGTGCAGCCCCTTTTCACCTGCGATATAAAGCTCGCCCTCCTCACCCGGAAAAAACATCACCTCAAAGCAGTCCGCACTGCTGTAGCTTCTGTCCTTATAATTCTCCTGGACAAAATCATGGAGAACTTCATCCTCCACATATTCTTCCTTTTCCATATCATACAGAAGCAGGCCGTCATACCGCTCTGCGTCCATGATCATCAGGTTTCCCTGAAACTGTACCTGTTCCGGCCTTCTGTCAACAGTCAGGAATTCGGACACGCTGCCGTCCTCCCCTACCTCATAGATTACCCCTGATATCATGCCGATAAAAGCTCTTCCCGTATCCGTAATCCAGATATCCGAGGGTTCCCATTCCGCCCCCAGGCCTGCGCTGTCCACGGGAATCTGCGTCCCGTCCGGTTTCACCACAAGGCCTGTGGCGTCCGCATAAAAGCTGTCAGCACTGTCAGATTCTGCTTTTTCAGGCTTATAGATAATGCCTGCCGTACCGTCCTCTCCATAGGAAATGCTGATTACATATCTGCTGTTCAGGTCCTTAAACCAGCTTATTTTGTCCGGTTCCCACTCCGAGGCGCCATCCGCCAATGTCATTTTGGTTCCGCTCAGATCGGTGACCTGCAGGGAACCGTCCGAAAACCTGGTCACTCCGGCTATCATGTTGCAAAATTCGGATAAATCCGTAACCGTCTCCACGTAACGCCCCATTGCCGTATTTTCTCCCTGATCTTCCGGTGATGCGGCAGGCTCTGGAGATTCGTTTCCGGAAGCTTCCCCCGCCTGGCCGCCACCTTCCGTGCTTTCCGTCACAGACCCCGTTCCGCTGCCATCTGCCGAGCTGCCTCCACCGCCGCATCCTGAAAGCATAGACACGGTAAGCCCCAGAGCTAAAAGCATTGCCCATATCTTTTTCTTCTTATTTTTATGTACCATTTCTTTCTCCTTTCTACTATTGTGATATAACTTCCATAATAACAATTTCTGATGCCCTTATTTCTTCCCCTGCATTATCCATATACCCTGTCACATTGACGATCATATCCTTTTTCATATCCTCAAATGTACCTTCCCTTTCCGTCGCGTCCTCTCCTCCGTTTTTAATGGTTCTCACCTGAAATTTTGTATCCTCCGTAACAAATACGGTGACCAGTTCTTCCTCGTCACTGCCCTCTGCCACGCCGGAAACATAATACAGGCCGTCCTCCTCGGATTTCTCTGAAAAAATCCTGCTGATCACTACAGAGCCCTCTCCGATACTCTGCACCATTCCCTCCAACTCTTCTGAGTTTTCTGAAAATGATTCCTCCTCCGGTCCGCCGCCGTCCGGTTCGCCATTTTCTGCTTTTGTATCGTTTAAATCTGCATTTTTTGTTTCAGTGTTTGAGTCTTTTTCTTCTTCAGCATCTTCATTCTGCGGCGCATTTTCATTATTCCCATTTTCATTCAGACTATTTGTTTCCTGCATCGCTTCCTCTCCGGCCTTTCCGCATCCGGAAAGCATGGATATGGTGGCTGCCAATGTTACAAGCATCAACCGTATTTTTCTTTTTTTCATAATCCTTTTCTCCTTCTTTTTCTTTTTATGTAATATAACAATTGAATCTCTAAGATTTCTCTAAGTACTTGAACACCTGCTGCCAAATATAGTAGTATTGTCTTAGAGGATTTTTAAAGATTTCTATGCTAATATACTTTTAAATAGAAATAACTGATACTAATTTGATGAGGTGAAGGACATGAGAATTTTACTTGCAGAGGATGACAGACAGCTTAATCAGACACTTGCCATTTCACTTGAATTAGAAGGATTTACCGTAGACTCCTGCTTCGACGGCGAGGAGGCTCTTTATTACGGCGAACAGAATATCCATGATATTATACTTCTTGACAGAATGCTTCCCCACATGGACGGAACCCAGGTTCTCACGAAGCTCCGCAAGAAAGGGATCTCCACCCCCGTTATTTTTTTGACGGCTCTGGGCACCTTAAATGATAAGGTAACAGGTCTTGACCTGGGCGCCGATGATTATCTGGTTAAGCCCTTTGAAACCGAAGAGCTTCTCGCCAGAATCCGCTGTATTACCAGACGCCCCTCTGCCCTGACAGATGACGATGATGTGCTGTCTGTGTCGGACATTCACTGGTATATGAATGAGGACAGGCTTGCCGGGCCTTCCGGGAGCTGCACCCTTTCCAAGAGGGAAGCTGCGCTCATGGAAACCTTTCTGCGCAGAAAAAATCAGACTCTTTCCAGGAATCTGCTTCTGCTAAAGGTGTGGGGGCCGGACAGCGACGTGGAGGATGGCAATCTGGATAATTATATCCATTTTCTCAGAAGACGCCTTCGAGGTGTGGGAAGCCACCTTCAGATCAAGACCATACGCGGGATCGGCTACCGTCTACACGATGCCTCTCCGATTAAAAAATAAATCATCACTTTGGGAGTTCTTATGTATAAGAAGGTTCACCTGCGGCTTACCGTTTTGTGTGCGGGAATCACCGCTGCCCTTATGATTATCATGTCTCTGTGCTATCTGTATATCTCTGAGACAGGCCTTTACAGAAATCAGTTTAACTCTTTCAAAAATGACATCAACACCATTGCCACCAACTTAGAGCAGCAGTCCGTCATTTCTATGGAATGGCTCTCCAAAATGGAAGCCCAGGGAAATTATGCCTTTCTGGTTCTGGACAATAATGTCCCCTTCCTCTATAATCGGTTAAGCGCATCCCCCGGTTCTCCAAACAGCCTTATTTTGGAGGAGGGCCTGGATTTTTACAGACAAAACTTTGAAGCCTCCGCATCGCCCGAGGCTCCTCTTTCCCCTTATTTATCTTATCATACGGAATATCGCTTTCAGTCGCCTTCCGCCAGGGAGTACTATTTCGGTTCGGTGATCACGGTTGAAAAAAATTCTTCCCTGTTACAGATCGTTGTAGTTTCACCCTTAAACCTGATGGAAAAACAGATTTTTCAGCAGCGCATTCGTTTCCTGTTTATTGATCTGGCGGCCGTTCTTTTATTTGCGCTCTTTTCATGGTTTTTTACGGGAATTCTTTTAAGGCCAATACAGGAAAGCCAGCAGAGACAGACCCACTTTATCGCCGCGGCCTCCCATGAGCTGCGCACCCCCCTGGCGGTAATCTTATCCTCTGCGGAATGCTTTAAAAATGTGGACTCTGCCCAGCAGGACAGCTTTTTAAACACCATCCGCCAGGAAGGGCTTCGCATGTCCAGACTGATTGAGGATATGCTCACTTTAACGGAATCCGACATTCACCGCTTTTCCATCCAAAAGAATCCTGTAGAACTGGATACGCTTCTGCTAAATACCTGCGAAGCTTTTGAAGTACTGGCAAAAGAACATTCCCTGTCCCTTTCCCTGGCCCTGCCGGATACGCCTCTGCCTATGTGTATCTGTGATCCGGACCGCATCAGACAGGTCATTTCCATATTGCTTCATAACGCAGTCAGCTATACGCCGGCGCAGGGAAAAATCCGGGTATCACTTACCCATAAAAGGGCATCAGGCAAGGCAAATTTCTTTCTCTCCGTTTCGGATAACGGAATCGGCATCTCCGATGAGGACAAGAAAAAAATATTTGACCGCTTCTTCCGGGCCGAAAAATCCCGAAGCGCCAAAGGGCACTTCGGGCTGGGGTTATCTATTGCCTTTGAGATCGTTCACGCCCATCATGGGAATATTACCGTTGCGGACTCTAAGGAAGGAGGCTCTGTTTTTACGGTTTGTCTGCCGGAGAAATAAAATCAAACAGACTCATCTGCACACTCTGATCCTTCTGCGTATCCTCCGTCCTGTCCGCTCTCTCCCATTTGGTATTCTCCTCCGGGAGCTCCTTCAAAAACCTGGACGGCTCCTGGGAACAGACCAGAATCAGCTCCTCCTTTGCCCTGGTCATGCCCACATAGCAAAGACGTCTCTCTTCCTCTGTCTCTGTCTCTGTCTCAGAGGCAGGCGATTTCCCACCTCCAAATTCCAGCGGAAGCCTGCCCTTGTCCATTCCATAGAGAAATACCATGGGAAATTCCAGCCCTTTGGAGCCGTGGAGAGTCATTAAGGTTACTGCATCCGCCGAAAATTTTCTGCTCCCGCTCCGTTTCACATCCCCATCTTCACCAAAGGAAAGGGTGTGGAGAAAGGCCTCCATGTCAGGATAAAGCACCGACATATCTGTCAGCTTCTTCATATCCTCCTCACTGTCAAAGGCTATTTCTTTTGCCCATTCCTCCAAAAGCTTCACAGGGCGGGTTTTCTTCATCCTTTTCCTATATTTTTCGGCCAGACAAGCAAGCTTCTCCTCCTCTGCCTCTCCCAGCCATGGGGACAGGAGCTTTCGGCACAGCTCTCCTGCCGCTTTCTCCTCGGCGTATAAAATATGCCGGAAAAAATACAGGGTTGCACGTACCTCCCTCTGCGTCAGAAAATCCTCCCTCCCGGCCACCAGATAGGGAATCCCTTCCTGTCTCAGACACTTTTCCAACAGGGCCGCCTGTCTATGGGTTCGGTAAAGTACCGCAATATCTGAAAATCCCCGTACCTGACGCTCTTCACCGGCTCCCCTCTCATCGGTATCCAGCATGTCAATGCCGCCGACCTGACGGCCGATTTCCTTGGCCACAAAAATAGCTTCCCCTCTCTCATCCTCCGCAGATACAATCCGAACCGGCAAGCCTCCTTTTCCTCTGGCTCTCATCCTGCGTTCCTCTCCCTTATTGTGGGAGATCAACCCAAGGGAAGTGTGAAGAATTTCGGGGGCAGAGCGATAATTTTCTTCCAGACGGACAGTAGCCAGTTCCGGATAATCCTCTGCAAGACGGGAAAAGACTTCCGGGTCACATCCCCGGAAACCATAGACAGACTGATCCGGATCCCCTATCACAAACAGCTCCCTGCCGCCTCGGCCCCACTCTCTGACCAGACGGTACTGAAGAGGATTGATGTCCTGAAATTCGTCAATTAACAGATAGGAAAATTGCTTCCGCTCCGGCCCGTCCTTTGGAATTTCCTCCAATATTTTAAGGGTTTCCAGAAGAAGATCATCATAGTCCAGGGCTTCTGCCTCGCGCAACAGCTTTTGATAGCAGGCATATACCCGTTTGTCCTTCTCGTCAGCTTCCGTCAGGCCGTTTTTCACCTGAGAAAGCTTTTTCAAAAATTGGGCGGGAGCATCCTTTTTCTCAAATTCCCGCAGCGCCTTTTCCGCAAGCTCTAATTGAAGCCCTTCATCCGCCACCAAAAAAGACTGCCCTGCATTTTGCAAAAAAAGGCTGCAGATAGCGTGAAAGGTTCCGATTTGAATTTCCGCCTTCTCTCTCCTGCTCTTCACTGGCTTTCCCGGCTTCTTCTCCCCCGGGCCGTCTTCTGCCATTCTGGTGCGCATTTCCCCCGCAGCCTTGTTTGTAAAGGTTACCGCCGTAATTTCTCCCGGGGCAATCCCCCGCTCTGCTATGAGATGGCGAAGTCTTGCAATCAGTGTTCTGGTTTTTCCGGCTCCCGGGCCGGCGATTACGGCAACTGCCCGGCCAGGTTTCTCCACAGCCTCCCTCTGCCGCTCATTCAGTCCGCCGGAAAGGGGCTCTTCTTCCCTCTGAATGCTTTCCGCTTCCTTGGCGTTTAAGTCTTTTGCTGCCTTTTTCGTTTTCTGATTATGCCCTCCGGAACTTTTTCCTTTCTTCATCCCCTGCAATTCTTCCGCAGTAAAAAACGACATCTGCCCTTCCAGGCTGCTGATGTCCTCAGGGGACAGCAGGCCGATTTTTCCATACTCCCCGTCAAATCCCGGCGTCCGCTCCACCTGCCCTTTGCGAAGTCTGTCTATTCCCTCCGCAATGAGGGGCCCTGCTGCCTTTTTGATCTCTTCTATGGGAAGCTCTCTCAAAATTGTAAACTCAGAGCCCAAAGTCCCCGTCATATTTTCATAGCGCTCGGCAGCCTTTTTCCCGGTCGGAGAAATCCCCGTGGAAGCGGCGATCACCTCCAAAAGGGGAACAAGGCTTTCAAAAGAACGGGCCTCCTTCAAGACGTACCCCTCTTCCCTGTCTGCAAGCTGCTCCACCCGATTGAGCACTCCGATGGTAATCTTCTTTCCGCACACCGGGCACTTGCTGCCATATTCGGCTGTTTCCGACGGACTGATGCACAACCCGCATTTCCGGTGCCCGTCAAAATGGTATTTCCCTTCCTCCGGGAAAAATTCTATGGTTCCTGTCAGTCCTTTTCCCTCCTGTATTGCCCCTGCCAGCCCTTCATAGGACAGCTCTATGTCGAAGAGATTCGCCTCCCGCCCCAGCTTTGCCGGGGAATGGGCATCCGAATTAGAAATCAGATGAAAACGATCCAGTGCGCTCACCCGCCAGTTCATGGGCGGGTCGGAAGAAAGCCCCGTCTCCAGGGCATGAATATGAGGCGTCAAATCCTCAAAGCATTCTTCGATGGCGTCAAAGCCCGAAAAAGCTCCGAAGAGGGAGAAATGGGGCGTCCAGATATGGGCAGGCACATAAATTCCCTTTGGGCTGGTTTCCAACATAATCTCAAGCAGATCACGGCAGGGAATCCCAAGGATAGGCCGTCCGTCGGAATGGATGTTGCCGATCAGTTCTAGCCGCCTTGCCAGGGCCTCCGCTTCCTCCAGTCCGGGCAGGAGCAGAAGGCTGTGTACCTTTCTCACCCGCTCTCCCTTTTTGTAGATGGAGCTGATTTCCCCGGTCACTACAAAACGTGGCTTCCCCTCCGGCACACCCTCCGTTTCCAGCCGGTACTCCTTCTTCAGCACATATAAACCGTCCTCCGCAGGCTCCAGCTTTTCCGTCAGTTCGCTTCGCCATGCCGGATGGGTAAAATCCCCTGTTCCGATTATGTCAATTCCCTTTTTCCGGGCCCATAAGTCCAAATACTCCGGCGTGCAGTCCCTGCTGGTGGCCCGGGAATATCTGGAGTGGATATGCAAATCTCCTATATACATTTTTCCTCACATTCTGTCTCTACGCTTTTCTTTGTAGCTCCTTTCAGTATATCTTTTTCATGTACTAAAATCAATGAATCCTTTTATCTGTCCGCAGGATTTATTACCGGAATATCCATCTCCCTCTTTTCTATAGAATTGGACAGATAACAAAAGCTTCCGCCTTCCAAAGGCTTTACAACGATCTTGTTTCGAAAGGCACAGTCAGAATCATAGTCCGGCCATACCCCGTCCACAAAAAGAGTGAGGGTCCCATCCGGATTCCCGGCATAATCCACTACCTCCCCGAAGGGCGAATAAGGGCCGGAAACAGCCGTTTCATAAGGATAATTGTCCTGCTGGGCATTATATCCGCAGTTCTCTCTCACCTGCCGGACTGTCACCGGAAAATAGGTTGTCATGATCCGCTCATAGATTTGGGCAGGGATACCGCCGTTTTGAGGCTTTAAGCTTTCCCCCGTATCTATACGGTACAGATCCTCAAACATACACGGCATCAGAATCTTTTCTGCGCTGCTGCTGTCCCAGTCTGTTACGAGCATATTGTAATTCACATAGCTCAGGCCCGATATGTATTTTTCCGTAAGCCTTCTGCATTCATCCGAGAGAGGCTTTACCCGCCAGTATTGGCGCAGGCTCGAGTGATGGACCAGGACTTCATAGGCATAAATAAAATATCCTTTTTCCGTCAGCCGGATCTCCGCAATATCACTGACTAAAGTGGAGGTGAGCCTGGGGATGCCGCCTTCCTCCCATCCGATTTCCACATAATAGGTCTGTAATCGGTCGTCTTTGTATATAAAAGTGAATGCTCCTAACAGTCCGTCTGAGGCTACGTTTATTATCGTAACCATCGCATCCTCTTTTCCCTGATACGAAGAATAAAAGTCCTCCACCGCCTCATAGTTTTCCATGTCAGTGTTATCCGCTACGCTGGTAAATCCCGCTTCTCCCAGAAGCGCAACCACCCTCTTCCTCTGCTCCCCGGAAAAGTTTTTGACCCGGTAGGAATCAAATAAATCCGTCCCCACCTCCGCATCCCTGTAGATCCCTTTTACCCCTTCGGCGGCTGTTAATGCCTTGTCTTCCAGTTCCCTTTTCCCGGCTTCACTGATCAGGCTTTCCGCCTCCTCAGGGAAATACAGGGACAGAACTTTTTCCTGAGACTCCTCATCTTCGTCCTTTGTATCCTCCTGTTTCCTTTCTTTTGTCCCATCCCCGTATTTTTCTCCGCAGTCAGGATCTCCATACGCCTCTTTCCACTGCTCCTGTGTCAATCGCTGGCTGTGCCACCACGCATCATAGCCGTTTTCCGGAAAGGTCAGATGGTTTGACACATATTGAAAACGATCCCCGCCAAGCGGACGGACCGTCACCTCATGGGTATAGGCCCTGGACGTATTATCCTCCGGGTATACGGCATTTACCACAAGTGTAGTCGTCCCGTCCTCATTCTCTGTATAGCTTACTACCTCCGGGTAAGGCACCTCCTCATACTCGCTTTCATAAAAACCCCTCGGCTTATACTCATAGGCCCTTTCCCCCGAAACATAGGACGTTTTCTGCCGCAGTTCTTTGCTGTCTATTCTGATATACTCTTTGATCACATCCTCAAATATATTTTCCGGTACCCGACAAACGGTTCCCACGCCGGAATTCTCCTCTGCCGTATAGGGAATTGGCTGTCCGTATACGGCCGGATAAAGCCTGTCGAACAGATCATAAAAATCCAGACTGTCAAACTCCGTCTCACTCCACCGGGTCAGGAACATATTATTTGCCCTGTAGCCCACGGGCAACAGATATTTCCGGTTCAGCTCTCTGCATTCTTCCTCCAGCGGAAGAACCCTCAGCGCAGTGTGTTCCGACATATCACTCATGGAAAGCGTGTAATAGCTTTCGGAATAAAAACTCCCCTCAAAGAGCAGATATCCTTCCTGCGTATATTGCCAGTACTCTGCCGGATAGCTGACCGTACTCATATTTTTCAGTTCCTTGTTTTCGTACTGGTAATATCCCCTGTCAACGGTTACCCTTCCCTCTGTGGTTTTCAGGTTATATACCGTAAATCCTCCCAGATAGGCTGTCACTATGACTGTCAGCTCCGCATCCTCCTTTTCCTCAACCGATTTGCAGAATCCTTTTACCTGCTCCGGCCTGGCCATGTTGATCTGATTCCACTCGTCCACCGCACTGTATCCCTTTTCCCCGAAACCTTCTATTATGCTTTTCATCATTTCCAAGCTGCCCGGAGAATCTGCTTCTGCTGCCTTATGGTATATGTCACGGTAGAGCGCCGCGATGCTCTCCGCCCCGGCTTGGTTGCCCTCCCCCCTCTCACCCACCATTTCTGTTAATACTGTGTCCTTCATCTCCTGTGGCCGTCCGCCACATCCTGTCATTGTTAAAGGCAAAATGATTCCAACAATAATTAAATATTTTCCTGCTTTGCTTCCTTTTCGATTCATATTTCCTCCAAACTTACTTTTACTAACCTGTTTATTTGTACGAAGACTTTCATTAAATATTACACTTGTAATAAATTTAAGTCAAGAATTTTTATAAATGGAGCATTACCACGCTTGGAAACCGTTTTTTTTTCTTGCTGCCCATTTCATTTCCTGTTATAATTTTGTTGCTAAAATTTATTAAGAAAAACTGTCCTATTGAACACAGTTATCCCTACACCAGACAACTTAATAAATATAGTAAACAAAAAAGGATTCGGAGGAAATATTCATGGCAAAACAAGTATTTGAAGCAAAGGAAAATGAAAAAGTATTTGCAAACAAAGTTTCGGCAGACTGTTGGAAATCTCCAAAGCAATTGGTCAGCCGGCAGGTATCCGGAAAAGCCTACCTTACAGATCAGCGTATCGTATTTCTGGCATCAGGCCTAATCGGAACCGAAAGTGTCAGTTGGGAAATTGAGATGAAAGATGTTGCTTCAGTGAAAGGCTGCCTGACACCTCCCTTTTTTCCTTTTGGCGTTTTAATCACTTTAAAGGACGGCTCCCAATATAAGCTTGCTTTCCTGAGCCGGAAAAAATATCTCGACTGGATTTCACAACAGATCTCATAGACCAAACTTTTTATATTCTCACGACTAACCGGCGCTATACTGCTTCTTTAAGAGTATAGCGCCGGTTGTTAAAATCGGTAATCATCACCTGTCAACAATATCTTTTCAATAACCTGCCATCCTGTGCATAACCTCATTGCCACCCGCCCCGAAATAATCGTGCAGCAGCTTGTATTCCCTATAAATCCTGTGGTAAATTTCCATATTTTGAGGAATCGGCGTATACCTCTTATCCCCTGTTTTTCCCATTGCCCGAGCCGCTCTATACACAGATCCATAGCCGCCCCTTTCAGCGCCTGCTGCCACTGCCGCATAGACGGCCGCCCCGAAAGCCGAGCCCTGCTCTGTAGAACCTGTAAAAATTGTCTTTCCAAGCACATCTGCGTAAATCTGCATCATAAAAGGATTTTTGGACACAATACCCCCGCAGGCATACAGCTCCCTTGCTGTGATGCCTCCCTTTTCAAATTCTTCAAAAATAGCACGCATTCCGAAGGCCGCAGCTTCCAGCAGCGCGCGGTAGATTTCCTCCGGCTTCGTCCGAAGAGTAAGTCCCAATACCATCCCGGAAAGCCTGGCGTCCGCCAGGCAGGAACGGTTGCCGTTCCACCAGTCCAGAGCCTGAAATCCCCTTTATGTAGGAGAGCTTTTCGGAACAAAGCAGCATACAGCAGGAGGTTCCGAGAATCATCAGCGCCTTATCCGGGCCGTCAATCCCCAGAGAGGGAACCGCCACATGCGCGTCGATCATGGAAGCCGCCACTGCCGTTCCTTCTCTGAGCCCCAGCCTGCCGGCGGCTTCTTCCGTCAACCTTCCCGCGCATTCTCCCACCTGTACCTCTCTTCCCTTCAGTTTGCTTTTTAAAGAAGAAAGATTCGGATGCAATGCCCTCAAAAATTCCTCCGACGGGTAAGCGTCCTCCTCATTCCACAGAAGCTTATAGCCCGCATGACACATACAGCGCGTCATCTCTCCTGTGAGCAGAAAGACCAGATAGTCGCTTACCTCCATGAAATTATCAGCCGCCTCATACACATCCGGCGCCTTCAAGACAATTTCCGTCAACTTGGGCAGCATCCACTCCGCATTCACTTTTCCGCCGCAGCGCATCAGGAATTTTTCCTGCCGCCCGGCGGCAAGTTCCGTCATACGATCCGCTTCCTCCTGAGCCCCATGATGCTTCCAGAGCTTTAGCCATGCATGAGGATTTGTCCGAAACTGTTCTGTTTTACAAAGAGGAGTACCGCTTTTTGTAAGAGGTAAAAAGGTGGAGGAGGTGGCGTCAATACCGATGCCGATGACGTCTTCCGCTCTGCAGCCGGATTGTTTAACCACAGTCCGGATTGTTTCGTACATTGCCTCCACATAATCGTCAATTTCCTGCAGGGCAAAATCCACGGGCAGTTCCTCATTCCCTCCGGATATAGTATTCAAAATGCCATGAGGATAAGGATAAATGCTTTCCGCCGCTACCTCCCCCCGGCCCACAGAGACCAGAACGGCTCTTGCCGAAAGGGTGCCGTAGTCCAGCCCTATTACATATTTGTCCATATTTTCAGCTTTCTTTACAATATTTTTCCACCAGCTTCTCCGCCGCCTCATCCAGTTTGCCAAGATCCCACATAAACTGCAGAATCGTATACCGGTCGCGCAGCTCTTTTCCGTAGCGTATGCTGTCATAGACATATCCCTGTGGTATCCCCACATCTGCAGGAACTTTTGCCGCTCCCATCAGCTCGAGCACATGGCTGATCTCAGAAGCTTTTGGTGCCGTCTTTGCAAGGGCGCTGATTTCATCCCACTTTTCTTCCATCACCGAAAGGCGCTTTAAAAGACTCTCCGCCCCATTCTTTCCCGCTTTTTTCTCCAATGCAATGATTCCTTCCGCACCGTCCCTGTAGCAGCGGCGTATTTCCCTCTCCCATTCTTCCATAGAGGGGCGGTTCGAAATTTCCTTTCGGAGCCTGACAAAATCCGGCTTCTCCATTTCCGCCAGCATATTATAAAGCTCTAACATAAGCACGGTGCCGATGCCAACCTTTGTGCCGTGGAGCACCGCCGGCCGGCCGTCAAAAAGAAACTGCATTTCCCAGTAATGGGACTGGTGATGCTCCGCACCGGAGGCGGGACGTGAGTTCCCGGAAAAATCCATTGCAATTCCGGAAAGCACCAGCGCTTGTGTGAGAACACGGACAGCCTCTCTGTCATGGGAAGCTAGCCCTTTTGCGCTTTCCATGGTCTGATCCACTGCCGTACGCATAATTCCTGCAATCGTATCACAATAATATTCCCCGTTGACAATATGGGAAAGCTTCCAGTCAAGAAGACAGTTATATTTCCCCAGAATATCCGCCGCCCCTGCCGAGAGCATCTTAAGCGGCGCTCCTGCCATAATTTCCGGATCGCAGATCAGCGCCAAAGGTTCCTGGGCCGGGAAAGTGATCTTCATATTGTGAAAAATCAGCGGCGCCACCCCGCTTACAAGCCCATCCATAGAGGGCGCGGTTGCAATCAGCAAGAAGGGCCGTCCTGTGATGTAGCTGAAATACCGGCCAAGATCATTGATTGTACCTGTTCCTACAGAGATAATAATGTCCGCTTCCTTATCATTTCCCATTGCAATGCCGCCAAGGGCGTGTTCATCTGCTGCCAGGTCGCTGTTCTCAGGGCTTTGCAGGACATGGGACACAAAAGGAATCTCCGCCTTTCCAAGCACCTCCTCCGCCTTTTTGCCTGCAATCTCATACGTATGAGTATCGCAGATCAGATAAGGCCTGGCATAGCCAAGCTCGGCCAAAAGCTCCGGCAGTCTTCCGATTGCGCCCGTCTCAAAAATAAAATGGGCAAACAGGGATTTGTGAGTCCTCCCACAGTCACACTGAAAAGTGCAGTTCAAATATTGCTTGATCCTTTGATTTTCCATAAAATTCTCCTCTTTTGGGATTAATGTCTGACTTCTTTATTATACCTGTCACGGACGGAATGTTCAATGGTTTTAGTTACTTGATATTCTTTGACAATCAAAATATAATGGAGTCGGATACAAACATTCACAATGGCAGCAGGAGTCAAGATGGCAAATATTTTAATTGTAGAGGATGAAAAAGCCATGCAGGAAATTATTGCAGACTTTCTTCATAAAAACGGACACAACTGTTTTACCGCAGACGACGGCGTAGATGCATTGGTAACCCTAAAGAATAATCCGATGGATCTGATGATTTTGGATATAATGATGCCTCACTTAGACGGTTTTTCGGTCTGCAGGATGGCGCGGGAAATGAGCGGTCTTCCCATTATTATGCTGACCGCTAAAGGGGAAGAGGAGGACAAATTAAAAGGGTATGATTACGGGGCTGACGACTATATGACAAAGCCTTTCAGCCCTAAAGTACTGGCAGCAAAAGTAAATGCACTTCTGCGCCGCTCCTGTCTTGTCCGGCAAAAGTCTGTCCACATCGGCGGCATTATACTGAATCCCGGTTCCCATCAAACCTATATCGACGGGCAGGAAGTGGCGCTGACCCATAAGGAATATGAATTACTGCTTTTTCTCATGGAAAATCCCGGACAGATATTCAGCCGGGAACAGCTTTTGAACCGGATTTGGGGATATGACTATGAGGGCACTACCCGCACTGTGGACACCCATATCAAAACTCTGCGGAAAAAATTGGGTGGGGAAGGAAAGCATATCGTCACCCTGATTCGTTCCGGCTACAAGTTTGAGGTGACTGTATGAAAGAACTTTTTACCCTGCGCACGGTTCGGAAAAAAATCGTAATGCTCTCCAAAATCACCGGGCTTGTATTGATTTTTTCCTATATTTTGTCTGCCAGTCTGCCCGTCAGCAAGAACATTTCTTTCGGAATCTGGTTTGCCTGTGTGGTAATCCTGATTTTGGCGATTGATTTTTTCATGGGTCGTTTTATCTCAAAACCGGTTTCCGAATTAAACATTTCCGCGAAACGTATGGCAGGTCTGGATTTTTCGGCTGCCTGCAGCCTTTCCTCAAAAGATGAATTTGGAGAACTCTCCGTCAGTCTCAATCAGATGGCCGAAAATCTCAGGCAGGCTATCAGCCGTCTGGAGGATGCCAATACACAGCTTGAAAAAGAGGTGGAAAAAGAACGTCTTCTGCTGAAGGAACGCAAAGAGCTGGTAGATCATCTCTCCCATGAAATGAAAACCCCTCTGGGTATCATTCAGGCCTATGCGGAAGGTCTGCAGGATACAAATGACGAGGAAAAAAAGCAAAACTATTCCCGGATCATTATTTCCGAAACCCGGCGCATGAATGATCTGATTGTGACTCTGCTTGATTTATCGGCGCTGGAATCCGGAGCATCTCAGCTCTCCTTAACCCGGTTTGATTTTGTGGAGCTGACAGAGACAGTGGCCGGACGTCTGCTGGTGGATGCTCCTGATCACAATTTTGATCTGCAGTACGAGCTTCCGGAGGAAAAAATCTTTGTGTATACAGACAAACGACGGATGGAGCAGGTTTTAGATAACCTGATGATCAATGCAAAAAAGAACATTCACCCAGGCGGTATTTTGCGGCTGGAACTGACGGCAGATAATCGGTTTTTACATTTCTCTGTTTTCAATCAGGGAAATAACATTTCCGAAGAAGATTTACCCAAAATATGGACTAAATTTTACCGGGCCAATCGCACAGCCTACAGCGGTTCCGGTCTTGGCCTGTCTATCGCGGCACAGATTTTGTCCATGCAGGGCCTCTCTTATGGAGCGGAAAACTTACCTGACGGCGTGCGATTTTATTTTTCCATTCCAATCTCAGAATAATTTTCCACTGACTTCACAGCGGCCTCACACCAATTTCACACAGCACCATTAAACTCTCCTTAATCACAAATAAAGGAGGGTTTTTTATGTTATTTGATTTTGAATGGTATTGGTGGCTGATTATTGCGGCAGTTTTGATCGTATCTGTTCCGGTCAAAATAAAATTTATGAAGTGGTGGAACAGGCGGCAGCAGGAGCAGAAGAAAAATAAGCGCGGGAAATGGGGTGATGAGGAATGATTAAAGTAAAAGACCTGACTTTCTCCTACAACAGACAACGGTCAGCACGTTTCGCGAACTATTCCCATGCTAAAGAAAAACAGATCCTCCATGGCCTGAATTTCACTGTGGAGGACGGAGAAATTTTTGGATTCCTGGGCCCCAACGGCTCCGGTAAATCCACCACACAGAAAATATTAACCGGCATACTGACCGGATTCGGAGGAAGCGTTTCTCTGTTCGGACAGGATATTTCCAAAATCCACGGGCCGGACTTTTTCCGGAATATCGGTGTTTTGTTTGAGTTTCCTTACCTGTACGCCAATTTAAGCGCCATAGATAATCTGAACTACTTTTCCTCATTCTATCCCAAAGAGAGACGACGGGATCCGCAGGAGTTGTTGAATATGCTGGAATTTAAGACGGACTTTTTGAAAAAACCTGTTTCTTCCTATTCTAAAGGGATGCGTCAGAGAGTGAGTATGGCGCGGGCCCTGATCAGCAACCCACGTTTATTGTTTCTGGATGAGCCTACCAGCGGTTTGGATCCTTCCGGTGCTGTTTTGTTCAGAAATATCATTGAACAGGAACGAAAAAAAGGGACGACGGTTTTCGTGACAACCCACAATATGACTGATGCCGACCTGCTGTGCGACCGCGTTGCATTTATCTCCAACGGCAATCTAGCGGCTCTGGACACGCCGAAGCGCCTGAAAGAAAAAAACAGCAATCAGCATGTGGTGATCGACTATCTGTATCAGGGTCAAAGACAGACAAAAACCATCGAAGCTTTGCAGTTAGCTACCGGTATTCCCTTCGCCCATGACGAGCTTATCAGTATACACTCCCAGGAGCCGACCCTGGAGGATATGTTCATACAATACACAGGAAGGGGGTTGTCATGATGTGGAAAAACTTTTGCGCCCTGCTCAAAAAAGACTTTCGGATGCTGGTATCAGGGAAATTTTTTCTCACGGCAATCGGTTTTTTGATCCTCTATACGGCCTATGTAAATTGGGGATATATCCGGTTTATGAAAACGCCTGTTTATAATGTGTATTTGTACGACCCGGCCGCGACACAAAAAAATATCGCTCCGTCCGTACAGATCGTCCCCTCAAAGGAAGCGCTGAGCGCCGCCCTGCTGGCCGACATGAACAGCGTAGGGCTGGACGCAGGCGATGGCAGCGTACAGGCAGTGCTTTATGAAGGAAACGTACAACTGGACAGGCATCGGAAGGATTACGCCTTATCCCTGCTCCAGCCTTTGGAGAGCTCTGCCCCGGAGGTAGTCGGTTCCCATTCTCTGGAACAGAAAGCCCGGAAAGAAATCACCTGCGAACTGTTGTTTTTTGAACTCTCCGCCGTAGGACTACTGGGAATTGCCGCCGTATTGTTTAAAGAAAAAAGTATGGGAGTAATCCGCGTCCACACAGTTCTTCCCATGCAGAGAGAACTGTTTCTTCTGTCCAAGCTGACAATCTTTCTGATTTCCGATCTCTGCTACGGAATCCTCCTGACACTGCTGAATGTGGGATTTTCCCGGGGGATAAAAATACTGCCTGCCGTCCTTGTACAGACAGCCATCCTCTCCCTAATCATGGCCCTCATCGGTCTGGGATGCTCTCTTCTTTTGAAAGACTTCCGGCAGTTTACGCTGGCCTATTTGATAATCGCTGTTTTTGTGGCAACGCCTGTCTTTCTCTCCGCAAATACCGCAGTGAAGCTGGACTGGATTGTGTTCCACCCATTTTTTCATTTCTATATGGGACTGAAAAATGCCTACTTCGAAACGCCGGTCACTACGCCGGTCTACTATATCGGCTGCCTATGCGCGATTGCATTTCTATTTTCAGGCGTGCGTCTTGCATTTTGCCGTGAGATGGAAAAGGAGGGATAAACTTATGAAAGGTATCAGATTTCAACTGAAAAACATATTAAAAGATAAATTCTGCCTGATGACGTTTCTGCTCCCCATCATCGCAGCCGCAGGCCTGAATTTTATGGGTTCTATCGACTTATCCGACATGGGAAGATTTTACTTCGGTATCGTGGAAAATGACCTGCCGGCAGAGACCGCTGCATGGCTGGAACAATATGGCTCGGTGACAATCTGCGACACGGATGAAGCCCTGATTGCCGCTGTCAAAGAGCCCTCCACTAATGTCATCGGAGTGAAATCTGACGGGACGGAAATCAGGACATTGATTGCCGGGGACGAGCTTGAGCTTTATCAGAAAACAGCCTCCACTCTCCCTGCCCTTTACCGGCAGCGGGCAGACTCGTCGCAGGTAAAGGCCCGGATTCTTAAAAGCCCGGATTCTATGGCCGGTCTTCAGGATTTTTTTATTCCCGTTATCCTGATCGTTGCCATGTTCATGGGCTGCACCTTCAACGCCATGAACATTATTTCCGAAAAGGAGGATGGTATCGCGTTTATCAATGAAATTCTTCCCATGACTGCAGGTCAGTATATGATACAAAAAATTCTGGTTGGTTTTCTCTGCGGCGCTCTGTCCTCTCTGGTAACTGCCTGCATCTGTTTTCACCTGTCCTGGCAGAATGCGTGGGTAATGTTCGCTCTGATCTTTCTGTCATCTTTCGTTGCTTCGCTGATCGGCCTGTTTATCGGTAAGCTTTCGGATGGCCTGATGGTTGGAGCCGTCTATATTAAGATCGTCATGATTTTGTTTATCGCCGTACCGGTACTGTCCTTAATCCTCGCTCCGGCCGGGCCCTTAGCCGTGCTCTGCTATATCGTCCCGTCTCAGCCCACCTTTGAAGGGATTCTGGGATTAACCGCCGGAAATATGGGCGCAGCGCTAAAGAATGTCGGCGTTCTTTGTATCCACAGTGCCGCGTGGTTTCTGCTGTATATTTTATTCAATTCAAAAACATTACATAAGAAATAGAAAAATTACGATTTCCACGGCCAATAAAACCGGCAGAGCAGGCAGCATCACCGCCGGAACGATATATTTTCGCGGGTGGTGCCACAGAAAAGCCCTCTTCCTCTGTCTGACGGCAGGGCTTTTCCTGCTCTCCCGCTGATAAAAATCTTTACATTTAACCTCTATTCCTGCTTCCTGAAATCCATGTCAGGGCCGCCGCTTCGTGTTCGGCCAGCTCATTTATTTTTCTTCTCTAATCGAAGCAATGCGAACGGCCGAAGCCATTCCGCCGTCACCATAGGTCGGACTTTTCAAAAAATCTTTGGATGACCGGCATAATTCCTGATGATTTGTTATCATGTGAGTTACTTCATTTTCCCAATTAAATAACCTGAAATTTGATATGGATTCTATTCCCAGCAATGCGTCCACGATATGATCATGGTAGCTTTCAACATGTTTTTCAATCATAAACCGCATAAGCTCGAGCCGTTTATCCATGCTTTTTATATTGGAGGAGGCAGGGGCTGTACGATACCAGAGCAGCGGCTTTTCAACGATTCCAATTCGTGAATCCACATTAGTCTCTAACATCCTCAAAAAGAAATCCCAGTCTTCGAAGCCGGAACGCATAGTCTCATCATATCCCCCGCATTGCTCAAAAACATCACGGCGGAGAATATGTGTTGCCGGGCAACAGTTCCTTGATAAAAATGCACTTATTTTCCCTCCGGAAGGGCAGACCACCGAATCTAAAACTCCAAATGTATGCATCCAGGAGGAAGCTGCTACCATAAGCGGATTGTCGCGAAGCAATTGGCTTACGCACGCCGCATATTCAGGTTCCAGTTTATCATCCCCATCCAATACCAATACCATTGGCGCCTGCGCTTTTTTAATACCGGTATTTCTCGCAGAGGATACTCCTCTATTTTCCTGATAATATATCATTACCGGAACCGGTAAATCAGACATTTTTTCAATGTCTTTTAATACACGGATGGAAAATTCGTCCGTGGAGCCATCGTCTACAATTATAATTTTTTGAGGCAATAGCGTTTGTGTACATAAAGACTCAACCGCTTCAACAATCATCCGGCCTTGGTTGAAACTTGTTATAACGGCCTCAATATCTGTTCCAATAGTTTCTCTGTTCTGATTCATTTTTCCTCCGATTTTACTTATCCGCTAACGGGATTATATTTTTTTAACCACGTCTCCGGCTTTCTGTTTCCCATTCTGTGCCATAACACCTGCAAGGGCGTGCGGGACATACAATTCCTCCAAATAATCCGTTTCTTCCTGTGTAAGTTCCAGTTCCACGGCTTTGACCGCTCCGTCAATGTTGGACTTCTTCGTCACTCCCATAACGGGAGCCGTAACCTTCCTAAGCAGCCATGCAAGGGAAATCTCCGTCATGAGTACATTTTTACTTTCCTTTCCTGCTTTCACTGCGTTATTCAGTCCCTCGATGATTTCTTCCATTGGTGTGTGATAATCCCACATGTGGTAGATATAGAGGTCAACATAATCCAGTCCAAGGCGTTTTA
>CAJTVL010000034.1 GCA_910579425.1 uncultured Lachnospiraceae bacterium
TTTCTTTGTCATACTCGAAGCTGTGTTTGTTATGTTTTCAGTTTTTGTTTCTAAATCCGACTGGTGGCTATCCCTCCACGGGCTTTTTATTCCCGCTTCACAGGTACTGTGCCACCACTTTCGCCGGGATTAAGATAAGTTATAGCGATAGTGGAATATCATAACTGATATACCAGCATTTCCTGCTGGTTTTCGCTTTTCCTCATCAGCGTGACATCAGCCTGCAACAGCTTTATCATTCACGTCCCGGTTTACCACGTTCCAACAATCCTATCATTAGATACTTTTAGGCGCTTCCTCTAAGCCTGTGCCCAATTCAAAGAATCTTACCGCCTGTAACGGTATGTGGACGTTCATAACAACCAATCTTACTAATCCACGGACACCCCAATTTAATGGGGAAATGCCTTTCGACAAATCCAAACGTTTAGACCCGTACATTCGGAAGTACGCCAGTATTTTCATACATTCTCACCATGAGTATCCGACACCCGGCATATAGGTGACGCCGTCCACCTCTGGACAGGTTTCGTGCGGGAAAATCCCGCTTACGGTCACTCTCTGCCGACTTCACCGAGCTTTTGACGGTTAGGCAGTTGCATACCGCCGCCAATCGGAGTATCAGTGTGGGCGTTTCAAGGCGTTACCCTGTCATTCCACCCATCGGATTGTCAGTTCTCCTAAGATTTCAGGCTATTTAGCCTTTCGACTTAGTGCGTAACCTTTTCAGTTACGAACGTGTCGCACGATTGTCATTGCCGTAACCTTCCAGCAGGTTGATAACGCCCCATACGCCAAGACCTGCTCCGAGTGCGATCACAAGTACCTTCAAAGTGTCGATTGCCGCTGTAAAAAATTCCATAATAATTGTCGGGGCCAGATTTCAGGACACCGTTTTATAGCTGTTTTTGTTCTCCCGCAGTTCCCCAATAAAAAAACCGCCGCACCAGCAAGGGTCACAGCGGTAAAAACGGTTATGAAATTCAGCCCCTCTCCTTTCTTATTTTGGTTTATAGGATAGGGGTCTGCGGGAATCTTCTGTTGCATGGTGGGTGCGCGTATCCTGCACCTCATTACTGCCTCACTTCCTTTCATTTTTCTTCCAGCCCATATAAAAATGCCGCCGAAAATGATTCAGGCGGCAGGGCTGCCAGGGTCAGCCGGTGCTTCCAGTTCACACACCTCAAATTTGTCCTCCGGCTTCACTTTCAGCCGGCGTTTTACGAATTTCGCCACATCAAATGTATTTTTCGGGTCGGCATCTGACAGGTACTTGTACTGCGGGTGCTTTGTGATGTCAAATTTATCCGAGAAAAACGGGCGTACCCCCTGCACCTGCAAGATACATTTGCCGCCGTCCATAACGGCAAGTTCATCCGGCGTCATCAGCTCCTTTCCAAGTTTCTGGTAATTCAGCCCATAGCTGCGCTGGCTCCCCCGCGTATCGGACGTGTTAAACGTGTCTATGGTCTCCTTTCCGAGCATGGCTGAAATCTCCTTTAACGTGCTTTGTTCTTTTCCGCCCAGAAAAAGGACACAGGAGCAGTTACCGATAATAGTCTCCGCATGGTCTTTATAGACTGCTTTTAGCTGGCTCTGGGTCTGGACGATCACATGGGCAGATATTTCCCGGCTCCTGATCACTGAAATCAGGTGTTCAAAGTTCGGGATTTTCTGGTTCGCAAATTCATCCAGCAGGCAGGTGACATGTGTTTTTAACGCACCGCCATTTTCCAGTGCCTTGTCACAGAGGGTATTGAACATCTGTGTATAGACCATAGATGCAATGAAATTGAATGTCGTATCTGTATCGGACACGATACAGAACAGGGCCGTCTTACGGTCTCCTAATTTATCCAGTTCCAGCTCATCGTCCATCATCATATCCCGGACTTCCTTAATGTCAAACGGTGCCATCCGTGCGCCACAGCTGATAAGTATGCTTTTCGCCGTCTTGCCCGCCGCCATTTTGTATTTTTTATACTGGCGGACAGCGAAATGCTCCGGGTCGCGCTGTTCCAGGCGGTCAAACATCATATCCACCGCATTTTTAAAGGTTTCATCCTCCTCCCGGACTTCGGAAGCGTTCAGCATCTCCAGCAGGGTGTTTATGTTTTTCTCATCCTCCGGGGCTTCGTACCAGATATAAGCGATCAATGCCTGGTAATACAACGCTTCCGCTTTCGCCCAGAAATCTTCCCCGCCCTTGCTGTCCTCCCCTTTCGTATTCTCCATGATACAGTTGACCAGCTTTAAAATGTCATTTTCAGACCGGATATAGCGGAATGGATTGTATTTCATGGATTCCTTGAAGTTTATGGTATTGAGTATTTTTATCTCGTATCCGCCGCGCTGAAGCATCTTTCCACATTCCAAAACGACGGTGCCTTTCGGATCAGTGACGACATAGCTTGCGTTCATCTGCATCAGGTTTGGCTTCACATGGAAGCGGGTCTTGCCGGAGCCGGAACCGCCGATAATCAGTACATTTTTATTGATGTTATATTTGGGTATCTTATTTCTCCCAAGCATGATCCGCTCTGTCTGCGTTAAGAGGATGTTGTCCGGGAATTTAGGGTCGATAAAAGGCTTTATGTCCTCCTGTGTCCCCCACCTTGCACTGCCATACTCTACGCCATGACGGTATTTCTTTGCGTTTTTCCCTTTAAGGTACACCACTGCCCGGACTGCCGCCGCGCCTGCCACGCCGATCAACAGGTCGCGGGGATGGAAACCCGGCAATGGGTTTTCAGTGATCGTTGCCCCCAGGCCGGACACCGCCGCCATCATCTTTGTCACCGCATCCGCGCCTGCACTGAGCCGGTAGCCCTCCGCGATCTTAGAGAAAAACCAGAACATCATCACATAGGGGAGGTTTGGGACAACATATTTTTTTATGTCAATACTGCCTTTCAATGCTCAATCCCTCCTTTCCCGCGGTGTTTCTCCCTGTCTGCGGACTGCCTGCTGACAAGTTCCTTAAAGTGGGAAAGCTGCTTTTTCAGCGAAGGCTTCCCCCTCTTCCGGTTTAATGTTTTCGCAGTATATTCCGCAAACGCGGCATTTAAGGCGTCCGCATCACGGGCCTTGAAAAACACAAGGTACTTTCCCTGTGACGGGTCTTTTTTCAGCGCAAAGTCCACACCGTACTTTCTTGCGACACGCTCAAAAGATTTGATATTCTTATCCGTGATCTCAATGTTCTGTACGCCGCCGCCCTGCTCCACAAGGCTTTTTACGCTCTGTTTCCCGTGCTGCGGCTCATTTGCCTGCCTCTGGTACTGGCGTATTGCCCATTTCAAAAGGTCTGCTGTCAGCTTCCCGCCGTTTTTTCCCACCCGTATCACAAGCGCGACGGATTTATCCCTGACTTCATCCTGCATCCGATAACCTCCCTTCTTCTAATTTTCTGTCAGCTTCCCATGCACCACATAGCGGGCATTTTCAAAGGAATAGGCACAGGTGGAGAGCGTCACGATATGGTCGTCACCGCCCACCCTGACCTCCGAAGAAAAATCCGATCTTTCCTTTATGCGCACAAGCCATGCGGCAAAATCCCCGCCGGAAGCAAAACGCAGGGTATAAGCGTCTGAATCCACCGCCGCCGTATACCCCGCAAACAGTTCCAGCCGGTAGTCCTTTTCCTCCGTAACCAGATACATCACCGGATGGGCCTCATAATATTCCTGCTCCGCATAGGAAACCAGACAGGCAAACATTTTCCCGCTCGCCATGTGGTGCCCGTAGATCAGTGTATTTTCGTCAGACAGGCCGCTCCGGTTCCCACAGTCCATGAACAGACAGCCGTTCCGGTTCTCGCTCCCGTCCGCCAGATGGGACAGGTAATAGGAATTGTCCTGTCCCTGCACCACCGGATAGCTTACCGCTGTATCCGGGCAGTAAAGCCAGCCCACAAGGTCGGGGCTGGCTTCCTTCAAAGCAGCAAAATCAATATCCAGGATACGCGGCGCATCTTCCGGCATATCCCCGTCCGGTGCAGGTGTTCCCGGCATGGCAGGCTCCCCCGTTTCTTCACAGGGCATCACATACTGCGCCATCTTCCCGTATGCCCTCTCACTGTCCGCATCCTGCCTCCATGTGTCATAAATACGCAGGCTAAACAAAGCGGCCACACCCATGCACACCACCGCCAATAATGCCGGAAAACAGACCGAAAATGCCTTATTCATCTCTGCTGTCTTTCTTCCGCGCTTTATAAACTGCATACCCGGCAGATACGCCCCCTGCGATCAGCGCAAGGACAGCGATCACCGCCCACAGTCCAATGTTGGAATCGTCGCCGGTCTTTGGTACATTCGCAGACATAGATGCCTGCCCTGATTTTGAAGATGTATTCCCGGCAGTGCCCGATTTTCCCGAAGCGTCGGATGTCCCTGTCTTTTCCGCGCTGCTCCCGGTGGAATCTTTCTTTGAAGAAACCTCCCCGTCCGAATTTCCTCCTGCCGCCTCGTTTTTGTTGGAGTTATCCACGTTTACTACCACGCTGCTTTTATTTTCCGGCAGGCTGTCGATCAGCCCCTTTATATCGTCCAGAAGGGTGTCCGGCTTTTCCACATAAGTCCTCACACGGTTGCTTGTGAGCGTCACATCATTTTCTGAAACGCTGGCTACATTCTGGATGCAGTCCCCTTCCGCTTCTTTCAGTGCCTGCGCCAGAAAAGTTACAGTCTGGGATTGGCCGCCTGCAAGCGTGACCGTCCATGTGACAGTCCCATTCTCACAGGAGCCGCCGTTTCCCGCAGACACAAAGCTGCATCCTTCCGGCACTTCATCCGTGATTAGGAAAGTCCGTTCCTCCACTGCCGTATTTTTCACAGTGATCTGGTATTGCAGGTTAGTTCCGCTCTTTACCGTCTCCCCGTTCAAATCCTTTTTCCCGTTCTCACTCTTTACAGCCTTTACCAATTCCTCCAGTACATAATTGATGACCTGGTTAGTTGTGGCTGTTTTGGACTTCCCTGTTTCCCTGTCGCTGACCGTAACAGCGGCATTGTTCGCAAAGGCTTCACCGGACAGCTCCGCGCCGGCTTTTACACGGACAGTGACAAACCCTTCCGTATCCGGCTCCACGTCAAAGCACCAGCGCACGTTATCGCCTTTCACAATGCTGTATACCCTGCCGTCGTCAGAAGCGTCCACAAAGGACACACCAGCGGGAAGAATATCATTGATCTCTATGCTGCGGACTGTATAGCTGTCATTTTTATAGGTGATCTTGTAGGCCACAATATCCCCCACAGCCACGTTCTCACCGTTTATATCCCTGCCATCCGCATCCAGTACATATTTTGCAGGCACATAATTTCTGGTATGTTCGTCTTTTTTATCACCGTTCTCCGCTTCCGTGCCGATGTGGGCCTCATCCATATCCACATAAGCCTGGTTTTCAACCGTCTTTCCGGTTGCGGAATCCAGGACTTTCACCTCCACTGATACCGTCACTTCCTCATGCGCCCCGGTCTCCATTGACCACCTGACCGTATGGGTGTCTTTATCATACACGCCGCCGTCACTTGCAGTGACAAAACCCACATCTTCGGGCAGCGCATCCGTAATCACCGCTGTCTTTCCATAATCTGAGGGATTCTTATAGGAAACGGTATATATGATGTTCTCCCCGATCTGCACCGGGTAAGTGTTGATGGACGGCTCCCCAAGTTTGGAAAATACGTCTTTTTCAGGGGTCGGGATAACCGGCGTCTCCACCTCGTTTGTCTCTTTCCTGGCAAAATCCACCGATACCATGGCACGGTTTTTCAGGATGGTGTCCTCCGCCTCTTTCAATATCTTTACCTTTACCGATACGGTTTCCTGCGTATTCTCTTTTACATCCACTTTCCATGTGACCGTATGGGTGCCTGTCTCATAGCTGCCCTCATGGTCTGCCGAGACAAATTCCACATTTTCCGGAAGCGCGTCTGTAACGGTAAATTCACGCCCGTCATCAGCGGGATTCTGGAACGTGATCCGGTATTCCAGAATGTCCCCGGCCTGTTTTACAGTCTGTATGCTGTTCCCTTCTCCATCTGCCCCTATATCGTGGCCATCTACGCACAAGACCGCTTTGAAAGGCTTATCCAGCACATAGACCGGCGTTTTTTCATCCAGCACGGAATCAGAGGAAATGGAAACCTTCTGCGTCCAGTCAACAAAGACCTCCGCCTGGTTATATATTTTCGTATATTCCGTATCAAAGGACGGCACAAAAGCATCAAAGGAGACTGTCTTTTCCTCCCCTGCCGCCAGTGTCATCTTCCATGTGATCGTCCTGCCGTCCACTGTGCCGCCGTCTGAAACTGTCCCCTCTGCCAGGGAAACCTCCGCAGGGATTTCATCTGTTACGGTAAATACTTTTTCTTCCTCTGCCGGGTTTCGGAAAGTTATGGTATATGTAACTGTTTCCTCCCCGTTTATCACTTTGTTGGTAACATCCTCCCCTTCCGTATTCCAAACGGATTTTACCGGGTCTTCCAGAACAGGGGAGTTTGTCACGTCAGACAGGGGCACATCCTTTTCCGAACTGTCCGGGATCGCCTTAAAACATACGGTTCCCGTATTTTTCAGGACTTCCCCCTGGGCCGCGGCTTCCACCTTGCAGTCAAAGGACACTGCACCTCTGCCATAGGCAACCACTGTTCCCTTCCATGACACGGTATGGGCTTCGGCATCATATACACCGCCGTTTCCGATGGAATCTGCTATCACTTCCATCCCCACAGGCACCCTGTCCGTAATCTCTACGGCCCGCGCTGCCCCGGTAGGGTTCTCAAAGCTGATGGTGTATGTCACTGTATCGCCGTCCCTGATAACTGCCCTGTCTATCACCTGCCCGTCACTGTAATTATCCAGGCAGCCGCTGTCTTTTATCGTTACTTCCTTATCCATAGAGGGCTTCACATAGGACACGACGATCTTATGGTTCTGCGTCACATCGCTGAACGTATAGAAGGAGGGGTATTCTGTAATATCCACTTTCTTCCCGTCCACCGTAACGGTATCAAGCAGATACCCCTCATCCGGCTCATAACGGACAATGCGGTCATGATGGAATTTCACGCGGTCATCCTCCTTGATATCCTCCTCACCCTTTACCGTTTCATTCCCGTCCGCGTCATAAATACCGATCCTGCCGCCCGTGACCTGTGCCTCCACTGTCCGGTATGGGGAAGCCGCTTTTACCTCGTTGCTTTCCACTGCCATGCTGTTAAAATACACCTTGCAGCTATTATAAAAATAGTCATCCTCCGCTGTGCCGTTCACCGTTGTATTGATAACAAGCGTATATGTCTCCCCCTGATAAGCCATAGAACTGGCCAGATAGGAAGAAGAAAAGGTATATGTCACCTTATGGCTGTCTTTATCATAAGAAACCGCCCCGGCATTCAGCTTATTTCCCGCCGCATCCTCCAGCCATGCGGACACATAATCGACCTCTGCCGGAAGTTTGTCAACAAACTTCAGCGCCGAATATTTGCTGACTGTCTCCACGCCCAGCGTATGCACTTTCTGGCTGACACGGTAAGTGATCCCCTGCCCTTCTTCTGTTTCTTCCAGAAATGTCACGCCGTTTTCTGTCTTATAAGGGTTTTCCGGCCTGGGGATTGCTATGGACGCGGAACTCGGAGAAATCCAGTACCCCGTATGGGTGTTGCACCCAAGATAAAAAGTATTCCCCGTCGCATACAGCGGTATGGAAACACTGTTTTTATAAAAGGTGGAACCGCCCAGATAGTCCGTAAAGTTATTGTTGCTTCCCCTGAAAGAAGGTACGCCGCTCACCCTTGTAACGGCTACATTGGTTGCACTTGCCGTATATCCGGTGGTAGTGCCGCTCAGGGGAGAAGCATATTCGCCGGTGTTCAGGCTGTTGAAGGTCATAAAAGAATTTCCGTCAAAGCGTATGGTCTCCTGCGTATCCACATAGAAATAATCCACTTTGACTTGCGCCCTTGATGCGCTCTCATTGCCTATGAACCACCACCCGTTATAAAAACTGGTCTCACAGTAATAGAGCGCCGAAAGGGAGCCTAATTCTGTAAATGTAACCCTTGCCCCTACCGCCTTATCGTTGTATGTACCGATATTGGCATAGGTGATCTGAACCACACTGGAATTTCTCAGGTTCGTGAACCGGGCCGTGCTTGCCCCTGTGTCCGCACCTCCGTATGAGGCCTTCCCCCAGGAAGCCCCTGACACGCTGTAACTGGAGGTGGTGTTCTGCCGCCTGATCTTGAGGCCGTTGCCCTCCGTAAACTGCCCCAGGTCGATCTTTGAGATTTCCAGCGAAGCCGGGACTGAAGGGGAGGTATCAGGATAATAAATCTCAATCTCCTCCTGAAGAAGTGTCACATAAAACTGCTTCTTTATGGTGGAATCCGTCCCTTCCGCACGGTAGGTCACTTCATAGGTGATACGGTCTTTCAGGGAATCATAGGCAATACATACCCCCTGCCTGCCGTCCTCGATCAGCCTGATCTCCTCCGGTTCCCCGCTCACACGGCCTGCCTGCTCCACAAGGACAGCCACCTCGTCCCCGTCAACTGTCGCCTGTATGCCGAATACTTCCGGGTCAACGGACATGCCAATGCTGCCGTATTCCACAAACATCTCTACCGGGGATTTCAGGGAATCCACTTCTGCGCCGTCCTCATACCAGACCACAGCCGCAGGTGTCTCCGGTTCTGTCCCCGTTTCTCCCTCTGTACCGCCTTCCGGCGTTTCTTCCTGCCCGGAACCGGAGCCGGTATCTTCATCCCATACCTCTGTCCCTGCTCCTTCTGTCTCCGTCCCCTCATTCTCCGCACTGTCAGCGGGCTGTATATCTTCCGTACCCGCCGCGCCCATCTCCGCCGCATATACGGATATTCCCCCGATGCCGCCGGAGCCAATGAGCGTTGCTGCTGCCACCGCCGCCGCAAGCAGGCGGGGCAGGAATTTACTCAGTCTCTTTTTTTGTGCCATAAATTCTCCTTTCTGGATCACAAAAGCCGGCACCCTTATCTGATACCGGCCCTTTTTCTGCACCTTTCTTTTTTCCGTCACAGGATGCTTCCGCATCTGTGCTTTTTACCGCATCAGACGGCCATGCCCTGTGCCTGCCCGCCCCACTTTGTCAGGACGACAGTTTCACCGTTCCCCAGAGTGTCCCACAGACTGTAAACCTTGTCTGCCATATCATCCGGGTCTGCATATACCTCGCTGCCCACCATCATAAACTCCCCCGGCCTTGCAAAAAGTTCCTGAAATGCTTTCTGCTGTCCGGGGTTAAGGGAAGCGAACAGGCAGCCTTCCTCCGGTATGCCGCACAAAAGGAATGTGCCGCTTACCACCCCTTTCCCTCCCGGTATACAGCGGTTAGGGGCAAGCCCGCCCGCATCCTCCCTGCTGATCATCAGTACCCTCTGCGGCAGGAAGCACCCCACCTGTGCCGTGCCCCCTAACGCTGCCTCCACAGCTTCCAGCGTGTTGTCAGGCAGGGCGGCGGGACGGGGAGCCTTCCCCGGCTCCACAATCAGAATGTCCATGCTTTGCTTCATGTTTTGTTGTCCTCCTTTTAATTTTTTGTCTATGTGCAGCCCATGAAGGGCGTCACAGCAATGAAAGAATTACCAGCGGAAAAGAAAAACCAAAGATTAACCGCCGCCGAATCCAACGGCCATATCGTGGCTTACAAGGCTTGCGTAATACTGGCTGATCGTCACAGGGGCATTGAACAGGGCAGACAGCGTATAAGCCCGGATATTGCCCACCAGGGTCGTATTCCTGTCAAGGCAGTCCATGACATACTGGATATGCCCGCTGTCCAGCTTCAAAAAGCGGCTCTTTACGACCTCCGTACTCATATCCCCCTGGTTGATGCGTATGCTTTTCCGGCTGCTGCAACAGGTCTCCGCCATCAGTTCCACAAAACCGTCCAGACGTTCCTTGTCGTATGGGTGGTCATGCAGGAGATAGTCATAATCAATGTTCTCTTTTATCAGTTCCCGGTAAGCATCCATCCGATCTATCCCATCCATCCCATAACCAGCGGAAGAAAAGTTATCCACAGGAAAATCCCCGGCCTTTTCCGGATAGATTGATAGGTCAGTATCACTAAAATCAGTTTTATTTAAGTCAGTATTATTAGTTTGTGATTTCCGCATTTCTTGAGTTGTGATTTTCACATCTCCTGAATTGTGATTTTCACAATTCTTGATTTGTGATTCCGGCTGTCCCGTATTTGCCTGGCAGATGAAATTTTTAACGTATATGACATTGGGTTTGCCAAGCCCCCGGCGGACACGCTCAATCAATCCAACGCCCTTTGAACAGTCCAGTTCATTCAGTAGTTTGTTTGCCTTCTGCTCCGCGCATCCCAGCGTCTCCATCACATCGGCAATCGTGAAGATGATATACACACGCCCTTCCCCATCAAGCCAGTTGTTCTTTACCGACAGTCCCATGCGGTCAAGCAAAAGCCCGTAAAGCACCTTCGCCTCCACCGACACCCCTTTAAAGAGCGGGTCTGTAAACAATATCTTTGGAATACGGTAAAAGGTGTACTGTTCCGCCTCATTCCCATAGTAATAATTCAGTTGTAACGGCATCTTAGCTGCCTCCTTTTCCTTCATTTTCAGCGACAAAAAAAGCCCCGGCAAAACAAAACAATTAGTCTCCGGGGCATGATCTGTCCGAAAACGCAAAAAAGCCGCCCGGTAACTGTCAGTCAGTCGCCGGACGGCTTCTTTGCATTTCAGACATTTTGTGTTTTCCATGTTTCTAAAAGGGAGAAAATGACCTCCTCAATCTGTTTTGGTGTATATGTTTGTGGGAAATACTGTTTCAGTCTGTCATTTTTGAGCGTTACCTGCACTGGTACAGTCCGCTCCTCTGTTAAAATGGCATCCATTACATTCCTGTCCAGTTTCCCCTCCTGGCTGTACTTTTTCAGGCGTTTCGCCTGCTCCAGTGATGGTACGGCCTGCAATCCCTCCATAACCTCTACAAGTTCCTCCTGCTGCTCTCCTGCCAGATAGGACAGTTCCACCGCAGGGTTAAAGGGCAGCTTCTTATCGTCCACCATCTGGAGCAGGACAGGGAGAAGTTCCGTCAGGCGGATAAAACGGTGGATGTTCCGGGCGCTGTCATTGGAATTTTCACTCAGCGCATCCACGCTGTACTTCTCGCCAAGTTGTCGAGAAGTGTCCTTTACACCCTGATGCTTCAGCGCGTCCAGCTTCATCTTATATGCCCATGCCTTTTCGCTGGGCAGAAGGTTTTCGCGCTGGATGTTGCTGTCTACCATGAACAGCGTTGCTTCATCATCATCCAACTTTCGCACGATTACCGGCATGGTTGTTTTCCCTGCCAGTTCCGAAGCCCTCTTACGCCTGTGCCCGGCGATCAGTTCATAGCCGCCCTCCACACGGGGCCGCGCTATGCCGGGGACAAGGACGCCATGTGCCTTTACACTCTCTACCGTGTCCTGCATGGTCTCGTCGTCCAGTACCTTAAACGGATGGTCTTTAAAGGGGAACAATTCTGTCAACGGGATTTCCTGCACGTTCCCGTCTCCTCCCGCCCCCGGAGGCTTGCTTCCTGAGAGCAAATCCTCATAGGTAGTCATCTGGATATTCTTTGCAACGCTTTTCATCCCCTTATCACCTCTTTCGTCAGTGCGGCATAAGCGGCTGCCACTTTACCGGAAGGGTCATGGAGATAGATGCTCTTTCCTGCCGCACTTGTTTCCGCCGCCCTCACAGAAAGGGGGATAATGTTCTCAAAAATCCGCAGTTTCCCATCATAATTCATGTGCAGAAGTTCCACAATATCCTTTGCATAATTTGTCCGCATATCCGCCATTGTTATCAATATCCCTGCTATGGAAAGGTGTGTGTTGATCTGCCGTTTTACCTTTGCAATCGTGCGGATAAGCTGCTCCAACCCTTTTATCGACAGGTACTGCGCCTGCACCGGGATTATGACCTGATCTGCCGCCGCAAGCGCATTGATGGTCAGCATACCAAGTGAGGGCATACAATCCAGAATAATCGCATCATATTCCTCACGCATGGTATTCAGATACTGCCGCAGGATCGTCTCCCGGCTCATGGTATTGACCAGAGTAACCTCCATGCCGGACAATTCTATGTTCGCCGGGAGCAGGTCAACACCCTCCTCATGGTGGAGAATCCCGCTTCCGGGTGGAAGCGGCTCGTCCATGATTATCCCGCTCAGAATAGTCGAGAGCGTGGTTTCCATCTGGTCGGGCTGCTGGTATCCCAGGCTGGCAGTCATTGACCCTTGACTGTCTACGTCCACCAGAAGGACACGCCTGCCCTCACGGGCAAGGCCGATCCCGATACTGATGGAACTCACTGTTTTTGCGCAGCCTCCTTTTTGATTACATAAGCAATAGATTGTCGCACCCATACTCACACCGCCTCTCTCACCCGGACAGTCAAACCATCCATCCGTATGTCTTTATGTCCCACCAGATAGTAGTCCCTGCCGTCATGCTCCACGCTCGTCCACACCCAATAGGGCACTTCCCGGTAATCATCTTTTATCAGTACCTCAATACCGCTTCCACTGGTATAATAATGCCCGCTCTTTGTCTCATATCTTCCGCTTCCGTTCTTGTGCAGACGGCTCGTTTCCTTAACCGGACGTGAGAGGTATGCAATCCTCCGCTCCACATCCGAAAGTTTCCCCATGACCTCCCGGAGTTCTGACTGGAGGAAAAGCTGCTGCCCGTCCTCATAGTTGATATGTAATCCACTCAGATCATCATAATCTTCATAAGTGGAAAGTTTTAATATGCCCCTGATGCTCAAATTCAGGTTTTGGGCTTCCTTCAATAATAGGTTTAAATCTGCCATAAATTTTCTCCTTCTCATAGGCGTTTATCTCTGTTAAAATAAATAGGACTAAACCAGCTATGCAGATACGGCGCTTGTCCGATGCAAAAGCTGATTTAGTCCTACCTAAACTTCAAATATTAAGTTATCACTCCTTTTTAGGGACACGTTTTACAACACCAAACGGCTTGGTGGTATATTAGTGTCAAGTTGCTTGATTTTCAGTTTTCTGGTTAAAAACAGGCCCGTCTTAATCCAATTTTGCTCATTTTCGACATGTCGAAAATTTTTTCAAAGCAAATTTTTCATAGGACTAAATCAGCGGAAACCCTTGATTTTACTGGCTCCTTGCTAACTTGACACTATATTACCATACGCCCCCCACTCCCGATTAGGATAGCTATTCCCCGGCACCCGGTTTGCCCCCCGGATCAGATAATTTTTCAGTTCCCTGCTTTCCACCCTGAGCTGGTTTCTTCTGACCACGGCCCACTCCAGAAAAAGCGCGGAAGCTCCCGCCGTCAGGGCTACTGCCAGACTGGAGCCTGTTCGCGGGCCGAGAATCGTGTCTATATTGACCCCCGGCGCACAGATGTCCGGCTTAAATCGCCCGGTCCGCGAAAAACCCCTGCCCGACTCTACCCAGAAGCTTCCGTTTTCATCGTTATAGGTGGTGGTGGTGATCACCTCCCGGGTATTGGCAGGCTCAGTAAGCGTAGTGTAGGGTGAGGGGCGCAAAAAGTACGTATCTCCCTGAAGGAACTCCTTAAGAGGCAGCCAGATATGGAAACAGTTCTCCATGCTTCCCCCCGTAATAGTCACTTGAATCGTCCACACCCCCGGCGTGGGCGTTATGAACCGGAAAAAGATCAGTTCCTCTCCGGAGCCCTGCTCCACCAGCACGTGGTCTACCTGTACACGGGATCTCTCATATATAAAATTAAATTCTCTTCTCCCCTGCTCTCGGAAGTCCACCCGGGGGGTCACTTCGCCCCCCGGCGTGCGGATCGCAATGGCATGCTTGGCCGGTACGCTTCCCCACAACTCCGCAATGAAGCCTGCCTGGTTCCCATCCACCCTGAGCTCCACATTGTCAACGGTCTCTGCCAGCCCTTCAATGGAAGTTCCCATATAATGATGGGCAGCATTCCCCTCATTACCGCCGCACACAATCACTGCCCGGCTTCTCCTTGTGGCAATCTGATTCAAATAGCTGGCAAGCACGGACTGTCCCCCATGCCCCCCCATATTAGTGCCAAGGGCAAAGCAGACCACAAGAGGCCGTATCAGCGCAGCGGCATAGCTCTCCAGATAACGCAACGCCACCAGAATATCGCTCTCCGCAAAAGCTGGCGTATCCTGGGACACCAGATAGTAGTCCTTCAGATATGGCTTCGCCTGGCGCAGCTTTACCATTACAATATCCGCCTCCGGCGCCGCCCCCTGAAAGCGCCGCCCACCCATTAAGGAGCTTCCTGCTGCCACGCTGGCAAGAGTGGTCCCGTGTCCGTTCTCATCCACGCTGGGCACGACCTCCAGCGGGTTGGGGCTCTGGAGCGCCATATTAATCTCTTCCTGTCGGTACTCCGTACCGTAAATGATGCCCGCCGGCGGCTGTCCGGTCTGTATGGTCTGATCCCAGATTCCCAGAATGCGGGTACTGCCGTCCTGCTTCCGGAATACCTCATCCTCATAGCGTATTCCAGTATCCAAAAATCCAATGACCACGCCGCGCCCGGTCAGGTTGAGGCTCCCTCCCTGAACCTTGCTGATCCCTGTGTTGAGCAGGGCGGTAGGGTCAAAGCTGTCCTGAAGTCCATAGAGGGCCGGTATGGATGGATATGTAAACTCGTTGATGGTCATAGGACCGATCGTCTCCCGGTTTAAATAGACGATCCTGATATCTCCTCCTACAGGCTGAATCGTCACATCGTCCGGGTTAGCCACCACCCCTTGCGGTAATACAATATCCGAAATAATATCATAATAATCATTTGAAACCGCTCTTTCCCGATCTGTCATTTTCCGATTTTCGTAACAGTCTGCCTATCCTTATTCTGTTACTCTCCTTTTTATCCCCGTTACAGTATCTATATGAGGATTCAAAAAAAAGGTGCCTTTTGGCACCCTTTTACTGTATAGGAGTACGCCGCCCCGGCACATCCGAAACAGGCAATACTCATTTTCTATTCTTTCGCTTCAATCGCTCGCAAATGATCCGGATTTTCCCCACTGGTACTGCGAATATCAATGACAGGGCCTCCTGTCCCCTCAATATACTCTCTGGTGATAATCACCCGCCCAATGTTATCATCCTTGGGGATTTCATACATAATATCCAGCATAAATTCCTCTATAATGGCCCGAAGGGCTCTGGCGCCGGTATCCTTTTCCATGGCCTTCTCCGCAATGGCCTCCAGGGCTCCCTCATCGAATTCCAGTTTCACCTCGTCCAATTCCAAAAGCTTTTGATACTGCTTTAAAATAGCGTTTTTAGGCTCCTTTAAGATCTTCACCATCATAGCCTTATCCAGCGCCGCCAGAGTGTAAATAATGGGAAGACGCCCGATAAACTCCGGTATCATTCCAAACTTCTTCAGATCCTCCACCGTCACCTTGCTTAAAATATTTTTTTCTTTGTCAAACTTATCCTTAAGCTCCGCATTAAAGCCAATGGAGGTCTGCTTTTTCAGGCGCTGTTTGATAATCTCCTCCAAATCCGGGAAAGCGCCGCCGCAGATAAAAAGGATATTCCTTGTATTGATAGTGGCAAGAGGAACCATGGCGTTCTTGCTGTTTGCCCCCACCGGCACCTCCACATCCGCGCCCTCCAAAAGCCGCAGCATCCCCTGCTGCACGCTCTCGCCGCTCACATCCCGATTGGTGGTATTTTTCTTTTTGGCGATCTTGTCGATCTCGTCAATAAATACAATTCCCCGCTCCGCTTTCTCCGTATCATTGTCGGCGGCGGTAAGCAGCTTGGAAATTACGCTTTCAATATCGTCCCCGATATAACCTGCCTCCGTCAGGCTGGTGGCGTCCGCAATGGCAAGGGGCACGTCCAGAAGCCTTGCAAGGGTCTTTACCAGATACGTTTTTCCGCAGCCGGTAGGGCCGATCATCAGCATATTGGATTTTTCGATTTCAATATCGTCCATGGTGCCGGTGGCCACCCGCTTATAATGGTTATACACCGCCACGGAAATGACTTTCTTTGCATGCTCCTGGCCGATCACATAATCGTCCAACTGGGCCTTGATCTTATGGGGAGGCGGAATATTCCTGATGTCAAGAACAGGAGCCTCTTCTTTTTTGGGCTTTTTCTTTTTCATCCTCTGCTTATAGGGGATTCCGCCCTCCCCCTGCAGATCTGTAATATTCACAAAACGGATATTTGGAAAACCCTTGCCGTTTAAATTCTTATTGATGTCCTCCATCAGAGCCGGATTATTTAACATTCCCTGATAGTCAAACTGGCTCACGGTATCCATAGTCCTGTGCATACAGTCGTTGCACACGGTGATATTGTTGGGAAGCTTGAACATTTTCCCCGCCTTGCTCTCCGGCCGACGGCACATAAAACAGACGTCCTCGTAGTCGCTTTCCTTCTTCTTCTCTTCCTTCCTTTCTTCCTTTGTCTCAGGATTCGTCAAAGAGGAATTTGAATCGGCATCATCCCTTTTTTCTTCTTCCGTTTTATCTCTCTCATCATAATCTGACATCTGCTGTCTTCTCCTTTCAAATCCGCCTCTCTATACAATCCTTCTCACCGATAGAATCTCCTTATAAGTAGCGTTGGTGATCTTAATCCCTGAGCGCTGGGTGCTGGCGTGTACAATCTGTCCATTGCCAATGTAAATGCCTACATGTCCTGCATAACAGATTACGTCCCCGGGCTGTGCCTCAGAGTAGGAAACTCCTGATCCTGAACTTCTCAGAGAGTAGGAGGTTCTGGGAACACTATAGCCAAAATCCTGATACACCCTCCACACAAAGCCGGAACAATCCGCTCCCTGCGTCAGGCTGGTTCCTCCCGGCACATAAGGATTCCCGATAAACTGGCAGGCGTAGTTCGCAATCTGCTGCCCCTTTCCCCCGGAGCCGGAATAGCTGGACGCGGAAGCATATCCCGAGGAGGAGCTGCTGCCGGAATCTGACTGTGAGCTTCCTGAGGAAGAAGACGAAGAATTCTCCGAACTGTCTGCGCCGGAATCCTCCGAATCGTTTTGGGAAGCCTCTCTCTGGGCCGCCTCCATCTCCGCCTGCCGCTGCAGCGCCAGCTCCTGGGCTTTTCTTGCCTCCTCCTCCAGCCGCCTGGCCTCCTCAATCTGAGACTGCTTATCGGCGGCTTCCGATTCCAATTTCCGGATCGCCTCATTCTGCTTCTTGATATTGGCCTTATAGACTGCCGCCTCCTGCCTTGCCTGGGCAAGCAGCACCTCGTAATTGTCATACTGCGCCTGCTTTTCATCTAAAATGATTTCCAGGCTTTCTTTCTCCTCCTCCAACTCATGCTGCTGGGCTTCCAGCTCGGCTCTCTCTTCTTCAAGCCGGGCCTTTAAGGCCTCCACGGCCTCCCGTGCCTCCTGATACCTTTCCAGCATATTGCGGTCATACTCATAAAGCCGCTCCACGTACTCCACTTTGTTGATAATATCGCTGAAGCTCTTGCCGCTTAAAAGGATTTCCAGATAGGTGGAATCCCCTTTTTCATACATGAACTTGATCCGCAGCTTCATAGCCTCATACTGCTGCTGCTCTACGGCCATTGCCTCCTCGCATTCCCTGGAGGTTTCCTCGATCTGCTCCTCTTTCTCTCCGATCTCCTCTTCTATCATCTCCACGCTGGCAATCGTTTCAACCAGTGCGGCGTCAATCTCGTCAATCTCCTCTGCCACCTCGTTTGCATCGGACTGGATGGAGTCGGCCTTTCCGGCGGCTTTGTTGTAGTTCTGCTGCTCCTGCTGCCGTCTGGCATCGGCCTCCCGCCTCTGCCGCTCCAGTTCCTGCTTTTCTCTCTCCAGATCGGAAACGGAAGCGGCAGCCGCCGGCTCTGCCGCCCAGGTCATCACTGCCAATGTCAACAGGACCGCCAAATATCTGACCCCTCTTCTGTTCTTACGCACCTGCCATACACCTTCCCCTTCATACCGTGCCTTAACCATTCTTATCCGCATCTTCAGATCCTTAGGAATCCGCCGGTTCTCTCTTAGTTACGCCTCCGGGCTTATCACCGACGCCTTTTCGGCAAGAAATTTTCCCACCTTCTCCAGCAAAAGGAACTCTCTGTAAGCTTCCTCGTCCACACCGCTTCTCCCGCTAAGGCTTTCCGCAAGCTCCTCATCTGTTACTGTGATTTTCTCTTGATCTGCAATGGCGGATACCAGAATATAACTCTTTGCCATCTCTTTGGCCTGGTCTGTGAGCGTTTCCTCATAATCCTCAGCCGCACCGCCATAGGCTCTTGCAACGTAATCCCCGATTTCCAAGTTACTGTATTCGGCATAGGCGTTGGCGTTGCTCATCAGCATGTCCTTAAGACGCCCCACCATTCCTGCAGGAGGCTCCTCAAAAACGCTGCTCTCCTGCGCCGCTGTCAGAGCCGCATCTAATTTTTCATCTTCATAGACGGCCTCTGCCTGCTCTAAAAGCCCTTCATAAAGATAATTCCGATAGTCCTCCACCGTTTCACAGCCTGCAAGGTTAAGCCCGGCCACATATTCGTCTGTAAGTTCCGCCTCCACAGGCTCTTTGATACTGTTAAGCGTCACAGTAAATACTACAGGCGCGCCGGAAAGATCCGGGTTTGGTTTATAGGGATCCGGAAAATTCAAATCAAGATCCTTCGTCTCTCCAATCCCCATCCCAATCACACCGTCCTCAAAGCCCGGGATAAAAGAGCCGGAGCCGATAGCAAGATCATACCCCTGGGAGGTACCTCCGTCAAAAGCCACGCCGTCTCTCTTTCCCTCAAAATCAATATTCACCAAATCCCCTGACTGCACACTGCGGTCCGTCACCTCCTTGTAGGAGGGATTGCTCATCAGAAGGTACTCTATATAGCCGTCCAAATACTCGTCCGTCACCTCCGGCTCCGCAACCACAAGTTCCAGCCCGTCGTAATTTCCCAGAATCACGTAATCCTTAGCCTTAAAATCGGAAAGATATTTCATCTCCTCCTCAGACTTCCCGCACGCCGTGAAAATCCCTGCTATCGCCAAAGCGGCAATGACCGCCGGAAATTTCTTTTTTATTGAAAAATTCATACTATTTTCTCTCCTTTTGCTGTCAATTAAAAGACACCTCTCTTTTTATATCATAAAAACGCCTGAAACGAAAGTCTTTGTCCCTTTTTTTATAAATAATTCATGATTGAAAAGCCCTTGCCTATTTCTCCCGGAAATGCTAAAATATGTTTTATCGTTGCCGGATTCGTTACAAATTCCACACCGGTACCAAGGAGGGCTTCCATGAAGACTGCATCTATCGTTTTACTGGTTATTCTTGCGATTTTGATCATCGCGCTTGTGGCACTGTATTTCCTGGGAAGAAAGGCGCAGAGGAAGCAGGCCCAGCAGCAGGAACAGATCAATGCCATGAAGCAGACCGTTTCCATGCTGATCATAGATAAGAAACGAATGAAGATCAAGGATTCCGGTCTTCCCCAGATGGTCATCGACCAGACTCCCAAGCTGCTGCGTTCTTCCAAAATGCCTATTGTCAAGGCAAAAGTCGGCCCGCAGATCATGTCCTTGGTCTGTGAGGAACGGATTTTTGATTCCGTCCCTATAAAAAAAGAAGTAAAAGCGGTGGTAAGCGGTATCTATATCACAGATGTAAAGGGGCTTCACGGAAAATCCGTTCCCGTTCCCGCCAAGAAAAAGGGCTTCTTCAAGCGTGCCCTTGAAAGGGCGCAGGAGAAGGCCGGGGCAAAGCCAGTCAAATAGAATGGCTGTACATCCACTGCCGCGTTTTGCGGCAGGCAAATAAGGGAATGCGGTTTCCTAATATGACAAAAAACGGGCTTAGCCCGTTTTTTTATGCCAGCCGGATCCCCTCTTTTCTCGGACGGAGTTCCATCTCGATTTTACAGTCCGCCAGATACTGGTAATTCGCCTCCAGCGTATACGCTACCTGAACCCGGATTTGATTTTCCTTTTCCTCCACCGATATGGATTCCGTATCCACCCCGATCAGGATGTTTCCGTAGGGAGTCAGATAACTGGTGATATTCTTTTTGTTTTCCTCAAAAATCATCCGCACATTGACCAGCCCTTTTTTAAAGACTTCCACATAGGAATCCTGAAAGCGGATAATATTTCTGGTAGTATCCGTGTAGCCCTCTGTCATTTCATCGTAAACTATGTAGTGGCTGCCGTTTTTCTGATAGTAATTTGCCGGAGTTATGGTCTCGATCTCCCCGGCGTCCTCGCTTTGCTCCATCTGAAGTCCCTTCAGGGACAAAAGCACCTCTTTTGTCATAAATCCCTTCAACCTCCCTGCCGCGGACGGATCCGGCGGCTGATTCCCATAACTAATACTCTTCTATATTGACTGTCTTGGCAGACAAAATTCCATACTTTATGATGGAATTTGCAAACCGCTTGAACTTCTCCGCAGCATCGCTGACAAAAAAACGATACCTGTCCTGGCCAAGGCCAGGGTTTTCATTGTTCTCCAGCTCCTGCTCCTGGAGCAGTATTTTCAGCTCCCGTGCCGTCTCATAGGCCGGATTCACAAGCCTGACCTGCTCTCCCATGATTTTCCCCAGCGTGGTGCGGATCAGGGGATAATGGGTGCAGCCCAGGATCAGGGTATCGATGCCTGTATCGATCAGTTCTTCCAGATACCGCCTGGCAATCTCGTCCGTCACCGGATCCTGCCAGAGCCCTTCCTCCACAAGAGGTACAAACAGGGGACATGCCTTCCCTGTCACCCGCATCCCGGGGCTGATTTCTTTTATGTACCTGGAATAAATTCCGCTGCTGATGGTTCCTTCCGTGCCGATGACGCCGATATGCCCGTTAACGGTAGCCTCCACTGCCGTCCTCGCCCCCGGCTTCACCACCCCGATCATGGGGATGTCCGTTTCCTTTTCTATCTCGTCCAGCGCGTAAGCGCTGGCCGTATTGCAGGCCACCACAATCGCTTTCACCTGCTGAGTCTGCAAAAAACGCAGGATCTGCCGGGAGTATTTGGTGATCGTCTCCCTTGATTTATTTCCGTAGGGCACTCTGGCGGTATCGCCAAAATATATTATCTTTTCATTGGGCGTCTGGCGCATGATCTCCCTTGCCACCGTAAGCCCTCCTATGCCGGAATCAAAAACCCCCACCGGCGCAGTCCTGTCCTTCATCATCCAATCTCTTTTCCTCTGCCGCATTTTCCTTTATTTGACATATATATTCCGCAAGCCGGCTTTTTATACGGATTTCTCCGCTCTGCCAGCCCTCTCCCCGGAAATTCCAGGGGTTCTCCCGCTCCGTAAAAACGGCCCTGGCATCTGAGCTCTGCGCCGTCTCCTGCTCAAAAGCCTCCTGCCCGCAGGTCTTATCCCGGCGCGCCTGCCACCCGCCCGCTTCGTATGCTTCTTCCCGGCCCGTTTCTTCTTCATAGGCTTCCACACCCGGGCAAAGATCAGGATAGACAAACCCCCACCACCCCAGGGTTCCCACAAATAAAAAAACTGCTTCGCATATTTTTCTCATATACTCTCATCCTTTACTGATTTCTGATAAGAGTATTTCCGTTTCAGCGCCTTCTATTCAGCCTTTCTTCATTCTCCAGCCGGATCTGCCGAATAATTGATCTCTCCTGATTGTCAATATGAAGCCGTGCCGCCTCCGCTGCACGCTTCTTGTCCCGGCTGACGATGGCCTCATAGATTTCCCTGTGCTCGGCGATCAGATTATCATGCCTGCTCTCTTCTTTTATATAGACGAAGCGGAAACGGTACATCTGCTCCGAAAGATTATTGACTAGCTGCTGCAGGCGCTTGTTGCCGGTAGCCTCCACGATAATGTCGTGAAGCGCCACATCCGCGCTGGCAATCACGGAAGCGTCCCCCTCCCGGACCGCCCTCTCAAATACCGCACAGGCCTCTAAGAGCCTGTTTGTATCCTCCTGGGTGATCCTGTCACAGGCAAGCTCCACGCTGAGCGCATCCAACGCCCGCCTTACCTCCAGCACATCCTTGAGACTTTTTTCCGTAATCCCTGCCACCTCGGCTCCCCGCCTCGGTATCATAATAACAAGCCCTTCCAGCTCCAGCTTGCGGATTGCCTCCCGGATCGGCGTCCTGCTGACTCCCAGCCGGTTGGCAAGATGCACTTCCATCAAACGTTCCCCCGGCTTTAGCGCTCCGGTGAGGATGGCCTTTCGCAATGTATTGAATACCACATCCCGAAGCGGTAAAAACTCATCCATCTCTACCTGTAACTGTCCATCCATCTTACGCGGTCTCCTCCTTTCCCTATTTTAATTTCCATCCTAATATTGTTATCGTTATTTAGGGCATCTGCAATGGCATCTGTCATGCTCCTGCTGCCTTCTCGGGATTATAAAATTCTGTCACAAATACCTGTCCGGCCAGCCCAGCTCCTCTAATTTCCTTTGCAGCGCCTGCCGCCCTCTCTTTATCCGTAAACAAACCGAACACCGTAGGCCCGCTGCCGCTCATCAGGGCGTTTTCGGCTCCTCTCTCCAGCATTTTCCTTTTGATCTGATCAATCACCGGATAGGCCCTGACGGTAACTGTCTCCAGGACATTCCCCATCCTGCCGGTGATCCCTGCAAGGCTTCCTCTGCAGATGGCCTGGGTCATCCCGTCAATATCCGGATGCTCCTTCAGTGTGTCGGCATGGAGATTTTCATACACAAATTTAGTGGAGACATCAATATCCGGCTTGGCTATCACCAGATGGCAGTCCGGCGGTGGGGGAAGCGCTGTAAGCCTCTCCCCGATCCCCTCTGCCAGCGCCGTTCCCCCCATAAGGCAGTAGGGAATATCCGCCCCAAGCCTGACCCCGATCCGCTGCATATCCTGAAGGCTCATTCCAAGCCCAAAAAGCTCATTCAGCCCGTAAAACACTGCCGCCGCATCTGTGCTGCCCCCGGCCATTCCCGCCGCAATGGGGATCTGCTTCTTAAGAGTGATCTTCACGCCGAAGCTCTGCGCGCCGTATTCCTCAAAAATGGCCGCTGCCGCTTTATAAATCAGGTTGTCCTTCCCGGCAGGCAGCTCCTCTTTGTCCGATTTCAAAAAAATCCCCGGCTCCTCTGTCTTCTTGAAGGTCAGAAGATCCCAGATATCCACCGTCTGCATGACCATTTTCACTTCATGATACCCGTCCGGACGGCGCCTGAGCACGTCCAATCCCAGATTGATCTTGGCGTAAGCCTTTCTACTGATACAGTCCATCTTCTTTCCTTTCTCTTCTGCGATGTACTTCGAGGGAACCATTATAGGAAGTGGCAAGTTAATCTGTCAGCCCCTGTAACGTTTCCTGTCAAACAGTGCTTTGTATACATTATACATTATATTGTATTTAATTATATACAAAGGAAAGGGGTTCGTCAATGTTTATGGCGTCCTCCAAACGCAAAAAACTCTCGCACTCCCTCACAAAGTATGTTATGGTAAATATGTTATCAAAATAACATTCAACACATCAGATATTTCTAAAGCTTCAATGGGCCCGCACATACATGGCCGTGTCTCTCATCTCCATCACATCCGGGAATTCTCCCACACTGTCTTTGGTTTTGATAAACTCGCTGTAAGCGCCGCCGTTGCCGGGCTCTATGGTAACCGTAATGTCCGGATAGGTCTCGTTAAATTTCTCTACAATTTCGTTCATGGAAGCCTTGGCTCCCTCGTCACCGTCCGCAAAAATATAGGTCAGTTCCGTGGGCTCTGTGACGATAGCGTCTCCTGCGCCTTTCGTCTCTTCACCTGCGTCCGTCTGGGCATCCGGCTCCGGGCTCTGTTTCTATGCCTGCATTTGCTTCTATTTCTGCTCCTGCATTTTCCGCCGGGTTTATTTGTATCGGAAACGTCATAAATTTTCCCTTACAGCGTTTCCTATAGTTCGGTTGGCCTTCCGTTCCTGTTACGTGTACTATATCAGTTTTCAGAAAAGAAAAAAATGCACTTTTTATAGAGCAAAGTGCATTTTTTTAATCAATCCTTTTTTCAAATCAGCCATAATGGCTCTCTGCGCTCACCGATTCGATTCCTCCGGCTCGCATTTCACCTCAAACCAGTCAAAATCCGCATACCTTCCAAACCCCGTCATATCCTGACAGCAGATACCGATCATGGCCCCGGTAAACCAGCCCTCGCCGCAGGCTTCATCCGACAAAAAGCTGGCGTTTATAAGGGGGCCGATCTCCTGCCAGCCCTTTTCCGAATAGCCGTAGTAAAACCGGGTCATGGCATTTCGGGTTTCCATTTTCAGATAGAGGGCTTCCTTCTCCCTGACGGGAATATAGTCTGTGAGATATTCGTATTTCTTGTTTTCCGCTTTCAGCAAAGTGATACACTTACCCACATCCTCGTCCCGGGATATGTGGAGATAAAGATAATTGTCGCAGTCATAGAGGAAAATCAGCCCCGCCATCTGCTTGAAGACTTCCGGCTCGAACTCCACACAGGCCGAGGCCTCCATGCAGTATTCCCGCATCCTCCTCGCGATCAGCGTCTGGGAAAACCGGGAGGATAGGCCGCTGCGCCCGTACATCCGAAGCCATCCCGGCCGGGCGCTCAGGGACAGATAATGCTCATCCATGGGAATCCGCAGAGACTGATAATCCAGGGAAAGGGCTTTTTCCTCAAAATCATCCCGCACCAGAGGGCTGGCCGCTTCTCTCCGGCAAAGAACCTCTTCCGAAACCTCCTTTGGCACAGGCACTTCATTTTGGGGCGTTGTGCCCCCGGCCTCCAACACCGGCCAGCCGTCCTCCCTCCACAGAATTTTCTGGATAGCGGTCTCTCTTCCCATCATGTAGCGGCGGCTGTTCGGAAACCTTCCGGCATCCGCCGGATTACGGTCCGCAAAGGCCCGCCCGCACAGGTGTACCATATACCACTCTCCTCCCGGAGTTTCCACCAGATCCCCGTGCCCGCTTTTCTGCAAAAGTATATCTTCATGATGTCTGCTGGTAAGGATGGAAAAGGCCTCGTTTTCCTCCCTCTGCTCTCCGTGATTTTCTTTCAGCATCTCATAAGGCCCCCAGATGTCCCGGGAGCGGAGGACGGACTGTCCATGACCCTCCCCGGTTCCGGTGTCCGCCGCAAACAGGTAGTACCATCCCTGACGCTTATAAATGTGCGGCCCCTCCAGGAAGATTTTTTCTCCCCGGTAAATATCCCTCACCGGTCCGATCATGGCTTTTTTCTCCGGGTCATACTCCTGGAGCACCAGCCGCCCGGCGTACTTCTTCGGGACTCTGTGATCCGTCACCATGCTGACCATGTACTTGCGCCCGTCCTCATCATGAAAAAGGGAAGGGTCAAAACCGAAGTTATTCAGAGCCACCGGCTCCGACCAGGGGCCATGGATGTTGTCTGACGTCACCAGATAATTTTCCGTGTCGTACATATTGCAGTAAAAAGACCTGACCACCGTATATACAAGATAAAAGGTTCCCTGATCATAGGTAAGGCAGGGAGCCCAGATCCCCTGGGAAGCCCCGACGCCCCGCAAGTCAAGCTGGGAGAGCCTGCTTAAGGGATATTCGATCTGCTCCCAATTTTTCAGATCCCGGGAATGGTGCAGGCGCACCCCCGGCCACCATTCAAAGGTGGAGGTGGCAATATAGTAATCCTCCCCCACACGGATGATGGAAGGGTCAGGGTGAAAGCCCCGGAGGATAGGATTTTGTATGCTTGTTTTCATAAGTTTCTTCTCCTGTCTGTATCTACCAAAGCAGCCTGCCGATTCCGGCCAGCTTATACAGTCCCTCTATAAAGTAATAATCCGCATAGACCATGGTAAAATGGTGCTCCGGGCTGTGATAAGCTCCGGTGCAGTTTTGGACGATGGCATCACAGTTTTCTGTCCAGTCCGCCCTGTTTTCCGCAATGGCACGGAGAATTTTTACGGCGGCGTTCTCGTATTTTTCCTTTTCGGAGTCAGATACATGCCGGGCCACCTCCAAAAGGCCGCAGGCGATCACGCAGGCTGCGCAGGAATCCTCCCAGGCAGGCTCCGGGGGCTGCTTAAAGTCCACCGGAATGATGCCGCTCTCCGGCAGGTTTGCGATACAGTAGTCGGCCACCTTCCTGGCCGCTTCCAGATATTCCTTTTTCCCCGTATGAGTATAGCTGTTGGCAAAGCCGTACACCGCCCAGCCCTGGCCTCTGGTCCAGGACGAGCCTTCCCCATAGCCCTGGCCGCCGTAGCTTTTGACCATCCTACCGCTTTCCGGGTCAAACTCCACGATATGGCACACGGAGCCGTCGGGGCGAAGGAAATTTGCAAGAACCGTATCCGCGTGCATCATGGCGATCTGGCGGAATCTGGGATCCCCGCTCTCCTCCGAGGCCCAGTACAGCAAGGAAAGGTTCAAAAGACAGTCGATGATGGCCCATCCCCTGGTGTCATTATCCCCGTTTTGGTTCCAGGCCCGGATAAATTTTCCCACAGGGTTAAATCTCCCCGCCAGAAGATTTGCCGCGTGCATGCCGATCCTTCTGCCCTCCTCATTTCCGGTGAGCCGATAGTCCGCCACCGCCGTGGGCAGGTACATAAAGCCTACGTCATGATGCAGTCCATAGTACTGGTCAAAGCATTTTTCCAGCTTACGTTCGGAAATCCTGGCGATCTCCTGATACCTTTCCTCCCCGGTATCCTGATACAAAAGCCACATGATACCGCCCCAGAAGCCGTTGGTCCACCAGTTTAGCCCATCATCCATCCCCCAGCTCCTGCTCTCGTCCGAACGGTCGTCATAGCTTCCGTCCGCCCCGGTGGTGTAAGGGATTTTGTCCCGGTTCTTTTCACTCACCCACTGCATTTTTTCTCTGACTTTTTCAAGGGCTTCACCTACCCATTCCTGATTGCTGTTCATTTTTCATTTTCCTTTCCTTGCGTGTAAATTTCCTGTCGGCCTGGCAATCTGCGACCGACTATAGAATATCCGCCTCAGTAATTACCAATATCCATCTGAACACATCATAGCCCATTGACCTGCGCTCCACAATATCCTACAATATGTTCAACTGATTTATTCTGCTTTTTTATGTAAGGAGCGACTATGCTGTTTGCAAACGGCTGCGGCCACGATTCCCACCACCCCCGCCCCTGCGACATTGAGCACCGCGCAGGTGTACCCGATTATCTCATCCTGCTGGTCAAAAAGAAGGCCTGGGCGGTCATAGACGGCAGGCGCAGGCAGATTGCGCCCAATGCCCTGATCTGCTTTCCTCCTCACACCTACATCCATTACGGCTGCGATGAACCCGGCTACAATGACGACTGGATCCATTTTTTGCCGGACGAAAAAGAAAAGGGCTTCCCGGAATCTCTCGGGCTTCCCTTTGGTCAGATCACTTATCCCTGTGATTTTCACAGGCTTTCGGAATATATACGGCTTCTCTCTGACAGCTATCACAGCGCCCTGACCTACAGGGAACAGATCGTGGACTCCTTCCTGCATATCCTTCTCTACTCCCTGAAAGAAGAACTGGAACGGGATCTTGCTGGCTCGGATGCCCGGAAATACTATCAGAATTTTTCAGCCCTGCGCACCCAGATTTATAATGACCCCGCCGCCTCCTTTCAGATTCCGGAGCTGGCAGACGCATTGTGCCTTAGCCTGTCCTATTTCCAGCATCTGTACAAACAGTTTTTCCACTGCTCCTGCAGCCAGGACATCATAAACGCCCGGCTCTTACTCGCCAGGTATTACCTCACAAGCAGCGATATGAGCATCCGGAACCTTGCGGATTTCTGCGGCTACGAAAACGAGCTTCACTTTATGCGGCAGTTTAAAAAGTTTGTGGGGATGACGCCCTCCCAGTACCGGCTGGCAAATAAGGGGCAGGGAGAAAAGGGCGTTACTCCAATTTAAGCCCCAGGCACTCCGCCCTTTTCCGGAAGCTGTCGTACTGTCTCTGGGTAATGAAATCCTCCCTGGTGATGGGCGCCGTGAAATGAAAGTCCACCTGATCCATGGCTTTCTTCGCCGCCTGCTTTATGGTCATATCGCCAAACTGGTAAGGGGCGTCCATATCTCTCATATAATCAATATCAAAGGCATTGTTGTGGTCAAAAAGCGGATGGCATCCCAGAATCTCCATGGTCTCCGTATCATAATAAAATCCCCAGTTCTGCCCGTGCCTGTCCCGGTTGCTGATCAAAAAATCCACGATCCACATCTTGTAAATGCTCTCGCCGTCTATCTCAAACATCCGCGCATCCGGGTCAATTCCGTTCACATTGCAGTAAGAGTAAAATTCCATTCCCGTCAGGACTGCTTTTTGCTCCGTCGTCATACAGGGGCACATGCAGACATATTTGTCCTCGTCCTGCCCTGCCTCATAATGGACATGCTCCACATTCATTTTGTCCAGCAGATTAGAACACATCACTTCTATTCTTGACTCCGTGTTTCCGTTGGCTCCCAGCTTATACAGCCACAAAAGGCCGTCCTCATGCCTTCTCCAGGCCTTGGCATAAGCGCCGTTGGTGGTCAGCTCCGGCGTCAGGAAGGAGCCCTGCAAAGTAAGAGATTTTCCATGCAGCGCCACCTGGGCCACAATCTCATTGAGGGAGTTTTGCTTTACATCCACCTTACTCCATGAAATATCTGTATCCTCATCGAATTTCAGCCAATAGGGATCCAGCACGGAGACGGCCCGGCAGACCATGGCGATCTTCACCTTCTGCTCATCCGTCTGGGTCTGCTCAAAGCGGAACAGATTGTAGATCCATTTGGCATTGGCACGGCTTAAAAGCAGCACTCTGTTTGCCAGCCAGCTCACTATCGCCTCCTCATTTTTCCTGGAAGCAATCAGAGACTGTGTCATGTCATATTGCGTTCTGATATTTTCGGCAGATGCCGCCCTCCTGAGCCTTCCCCGGATGGGATAGGGAAGGTATTTCTCGTTGATCACCTCGTAGACCAGATTGTCGAAATCTACCCGCACTACCTCCGTGTCTTTCCTCATAATTGTAAATGCTCTGACGTTATCCATTACCCTTTCTGCCTCCGGAATTGGTTTTTTTTCTCTTTTCCTTCACATTGTAGTATAATTGCCCGGACATTTCAAATAGAAATACTCTTGCCATTTCCCTTGATTCTGGTAATAATAAATATATATATACGTGAAAGGAGTACCACACAAGCCCATGAGAGAATACATCGAATTAAACACCCTGCAGGAGGACGGCAGACTCTGTCACAATAACCTGCTTGGCACCGTGGAAGCCCTGATCCCCAACCAATTTGCCAGCGTCCATGCCGCAGATCTACTGGAGCTGCCGGATGGCGATCTGCTTGCCTGCTGGTTTGCGGGAAGCGACGAGGGGAATGCGGATATTTCCATTGTGGTTTCCAGGTTAAAGGCCGGAGAAAGCACATGGAGCGCAGGCGTGGTTGTCTCCGACGATCCCACCCGCTCGGAGCAGAATCCCTCCCTGTTTCTTACTCCCCAGGGAGAAATCTGGCTGATGTACACTGCCCAGGTTTCCCGTGCGCCGGAGCACAACCCTCATTTTAACCTGCAGTATACGGCGGAAATCCGGCGGAAAATCTCCAAGGACAACGGCTATACCTGGGGGCCTACGCAGACCATATTTTCCCGCCCCGGTTCCTTCTGCCGCCAGAAAATCCAGGTTTTGTCAAACGGAAGATGGGTCTTTGGCAACTGGATCTGCTTTCCGGACGAGACCAGATGCGGGAGCGATATTACCGTTGTACAGATCTCTGACGATCAGGGCAAAACCTGGAGAGAAGTGGAAATCCCCCACAGCGCAGGCCGGGTTCACGCCAATCTCATCGAGACCGAACCGGGAGAACTGACCGCCCTGTTCAGAAGCCGTTTCGCAGATAATATTTATATTTCCTACAGCCGGGATTATGGAGACAGTTGGACGGAGCCGATACGCACCTGCCTGCCCAACAATAACTCCTCTATTTCGGCCATCAAACTGCAAAGCGGGGCTCTTGCCCTGATTTACAATGCCCTGCGTTTTAACGACGATACTTCAAAGACGGTCTGGCCCCATCAGCGCTGTCCCGTCACCTTTGCCATCTCCGAGGACAACGGCAAAACCTGGCCCTATAAGCGGATCATCGAAATGGGCGAAGGCTTTGTGGGGGAATACAACGACATCAACAACAGAAGATATGAGTATCCCGTGATGATGCAGGGAGCAGACGGAAAAATCCATGCAGCCTATAGCTGGGGAGAGAGACGCTGTGTGAAATACGTCTGCGTGGACGAAGCATGGATCCGCGGCGAAAAGATGCTGCCGGGAGCGGAGGGAGACCCTTCCATGCCGTGCCAGCGGTAAAAATCAACGGCTGCCGGACATCTTTATGATAAAAAAACGAGCTTTCGCTCGTTTTTTTATCTGTTGTCCCCTTTCTTTATCATTCCGGCAATGGCAAGAAGCAGTCCAACATTTCCCACGTTATAGCCGCTGCTGGCATACCTTCCCATCCTCTCAGGGCTTACCAGCAAAACCAAAGGAAGCTTCTCCGGATCCGTGTACATCCTTCTCGCAAGGATCTCCGGAAGCGACTGGAAATCGTCGTAATAAATCTGCGCGCCAAGAAGCTTTCTGACCTCTGCCAGCGTCGGGTTCGAAAGAGCCTCCTTTCCTGTAACCACCCAGACCATGCGCAGGCCGCTTTCCCTGATCTCCTGCCGCCTCTCCCTCAGCTCATTCAAAAAATGCTCCGTAGGCTCCGCTCCTTCCTCCAAAAAGGCCAGCAGCGTATTGCAGCCGCCAAACACCTCCTGATCGGTCACCTCATTTCCATCCTCATCTCGCAGTGAAAACTCCTCCAGCTCCAATTCCTCCATCATCTGAGAGAGCGCAGGCTCACGAAAATACAGCGGCAGAACAAACTCAGGCACTTTATCGCTGCCCGGCAGAAAATCCTCCCGGCACACTGTTCTCTCGGCCTCAAGCTGGTTTCCGTCAGGAAGCCTGACCGTAGTGATCACCCGGTAACTCCCCCGAGGCAGAAACAATGTCAGCTTCCCGTTCTCAAATTCCCTTCCGCTCAAATCCAGGGTCTCAAACCCTTCGGAAAAATCCCCGTCTTTTCCTTCCGGCCGGGATTCTCTGACCAGTCTGCCAAGGGTCCAGGAGGCATAATATTCCGGCTGGCCCTGACTTGTGAGCACCAGACGTACCTGCTCCTGCTCCTGTCCGCCTGCTGCGGGGTAAAACCCGTTTCCCTTATAATACTCCGCTTCCCCGGTGGCCGGATGGAGCCTGGCAGGAATGCCAAGGGTGCGGCAGATCGCCACAAACAGTGTCTTTTTATCCAGCAAATTCCCCTGTCCGGTTCGCATCACCCCAACGGGAGTAGTTACTGTCTGGGAATAATGCCTGCCCTGCCACTCTTTTTCCGCACCGCCAATCTCTCTCTGAATCCACTCCCAAATCCTTTCCGGCTCCTTACAGAATATCCTTTGCTGTTCCTCAGACAGCATCTCCTCTAAAAAGGAACGGTAAGGAGTAATCTCTTCATATCCGATTCTTGGATTCCACACATAATGAAGAAACAGCTCCTCCGGATTTTCCGCCTTTGCCAGATACTCTCCGACAGAAAAACTCCGAACCCGACGCCCGTAAATAAAGTGTTCTTCCAACAGCTCTGTCGGAATATCGCGATAGTCTTTTGGGGCCAGTACAGACAAAAACGCCAGCGCTTCCTTTTCGGGATACTTACTGATAAATTGATATATTTCAAAAAAATTCCCCCGGGCATACCTAAGCGTATCCCCGAGAACTCCGGCCTCTTCTTCGGATAAGATACGCAGAGGGCCGCATAACAACTCCTGTGTCAATTGTTCTGCCTGTATGCAATATTGCTCCAGTTTCCCGTTCCGCCGCCTGTCCGCATCCTGTTTTCGCACTCTGCCTCTTTCCCGCTCCTCTTTCGTCGGCTTTACCGGGTGCATGGGAAAATCCCGGGGCGCAATATAATCCGCACACTGCCATTTCTTTCTCTGACTTTCCAAATCCTGCTGCCGGAGCCCTTCGAAAAGGATCACCTCCACCAATTCCTCGGCACCGTTTTCCACCGTCAGCTCCTGCCTTTTGCTCCCCCTCGCCACATGAAGCCGGATGCTCCCCAGGCCCAGCAGGAGGCTGACCTTTCCCTCCGTGTCCGTATCAAGCCGGGCAATTTCCCTGTATTCCGCCATATTTAAAAGTGCAAAGGATACCTCTGCCCCCTGGACAGGTTTTCCCTCTTCGTCCCTGACCAGTACGGTCATCCGGCTTGCCCTGGCATATGAGCCTGTAAGATTCAGAAGAGATGCGGCTCCGTCCCTTTCCGTGATTTCCGGTCTCTTCTGATCTGTCCCAAAATAATCGGAGAATACCCGCGTATGAACCAGCATGGCTCTTGAGGAAGCATTGGTAAACCACCCCCGGTCAAGCACCTCCTCCGGCTCACAGGCTCCCAGAAAACGCCATCTTCCATCCACCCAGGCCTCCACCCAGGCATGATTGTCATCACAGTGAGCCCATCCCGGCGCATACACCTGCCGTGCCGCAATCCCCACACTGCGCAGCGCCGTTACCAGAAATACCGACTCTTCCCCGCACCGCCCGCTTCCGCTTATAATCATTGCCTCCGGACTGATCGTCCGCCGGTCGGAGGCAGCATAGGAAGCCTCGCTGGCACACCAGTAATTGACCCTTTTTACAGCCTCCTCCAAAGAATCATCCCGAATCATGGACTCCAGCATTTCATAGAACCAGCCCCTGCAGTCTGCCAGGGCCTCACTGTTCACCCTGTGGCAGAGCACATAGTTCAAAAACATTTCCTCGGAAAGCTCTCTGGTCCACAGATATTTTTCCCTGAGAAAAAGTCCATGCTTCACATAATCGTAAAATAACTGCGGCTCATAGTCCGCCGCATCGGAAAGGGGCATCGTTCCATACAAAAACTCCATGAGAATCCTCTCGTCCCCCGCAAGCTTATCCACCACCCCGGAAATCTCCGAAGCCCTTGCACCAAGAAGAGGCAGCGTCTTTTCAAACTTATCAGCCGCATAACAAGCTAATTTTTCCGATAAAGTTCCCTTCATTTTTATCTCCATGCTCCTTTCAAAATCTGTGATTCTTCGTGCAGACACAACCGATTCCGGCACTATGATTTAAAGATAAAGCCCTCTTCCTCCTCTGTCAAGAGATAAAAATCCGCTGCCAACCAAGCTATTACAATTTCCCCTCATTTCAATACATTTTTATTCTTTCCTCTCATTTCCCGCTAATCTTTTAGGTAGAAGCTGCCGATAAAATTAATAGAAAAATGCAAATTAATCAAATCAAGCTAACCAAGGAGGGTATCATTATGAGCGTAAATGGAGTTACAGGAGCCGGCAGTACCTACAGCACATACTCTGCCACCCCGAAAAGCACGGACGCAAAGACAGAATCCAAGGGAAATACCACTGCCCAGTCTAACGGAGTAGTGTATGAGCCTTCAAAGGAAGATGCTACGGCTTCCACCAAAAAATATAAGCCTGACACCCAGATGATCGCGAAGCTGAAGGCAGATGCGGATGCCAGAACCTCCCAGATGAGAAGCCTTGTAGAAAAAATGATGACCAAGCAGGGCCAGACCTACGGTAAGGCAAACGACATCTGGAGCTTCTTAGCCAGCGGCAACTTCACCGTTGATCCTGCCACCAAACTGCAGGCCCAGGCCGACATTGCAGAGGACGGCTATTGGGGAGTATCCCAGACTTCTCAGAGAATTCTGGATTTTGCCACGGCTTTGACCGGCGGTGATCCCAGCAAAATTGACGAGATGCGCGAGGCCTTTGAAAAGGGCTACAAGCTTGCCGAGAAAAAGTGGGGCGGCAACCTTCCTGACATCTCCAGACAGACCTATGACGCTGTTTTAGACGGCTTCGACAAGATGGCCAGAGATGCAGGCATTGAAGGTTAATCTTTGAATGAAACTATAAGGCGCTTCGCTTTTGCGGGGCGTCTTTTATTTCATATGAAAATGACCGGCGAAGCCTGACCTCTGCTATTTATTACCTTTCAAACTTATTGTGTCATATGTCACATTCTATTCCGGTCCACTTTGTTAAAATATACAAAATACGAAAAAGGAGGAATCCAATGTCAGCCAAAACAATCTCTGTCAAATCCCCCAAAAACAGTAATGCCCTGTTTGAAACCGTCCCGGTTCCCAAGGCCTTTATGACCCTGGCGCTTCCGGTGGTCCTGTCCAAAATTGTCAGCCTCATCTACAATATGGCGGATACCTTTTTTATTGCCCGTACCCAAAATACCGACCTGGTAGCCGGTGTTTCGATCTGCGCCCCTGTTTTTTTGCTGATGATTTCCCTGGGCGATCTTTTCGGTTTGGGCGGAAGCAGCGTGATGAGCCGTCTTTTCGGACAGCATAAAGAAGAAGAGGGAAAGCGGGTCAGCGGATTTACCTTCTACAGCGCTCTTGCCACCGGAATCCTGGTTGCCGCTCTCATGCTGCTTTTACGAACCCCGATCCTGCATATGCTGGGAGCCGAAGCTCAGGTATTTCATTATGCCAGAGAGTATTACACCTGGATTGTGCTGGGAGCGCCTTTTATCATTTTAACCCTGATCCCCGCCAATCAACTACGCACAGAAGGGCTTGCCAATATTGCCATGATCGGCAGCATAGCGGGAAGCATCGTGAATATCATCCTTGATCCGATTTTCATCTTCGGGCTGGATATGGGCGCTGCAGGCGCCGCCATTGCCACCGTCCTAGGCAATATCGCTACCGATATTATATATGCTGTCTGTATCAGCAAAAAAAGCCAAAAACTCACCATCGATCCCCGGATGGCTAGGATCGATCTTGCTACGGCAGGCGCCGTTCTGGCGATCGGACTGCCCTCCAGCATCAATAATCTGATGAACAGCTTTGGGACGGCTCTTCTCAACCGGAGCCTGATCGGCTACGGAGCCGACAAGGTAGCGGCTATGGGAATTGCCTGCAAAGTGAATCTGCTGGCTGCCATGATCATGATCTCCTTTGCCTTTGGCGCACAGGCATTGATCGGCTATAACTACGGGGCAAAAAACAAAGCCCGGCTACGGGAAATAATTAGATTTGACCTTCTGGTGCAAATGGTAATTGCCTTTACCGGCGGCACTGCCCTCATGCTCTCTGCCCCTGGGATGATCCGCTTATTTATGGACGATCCGGCTATCGTGGAAACCGGCGCCCTGCTCCTGCACCGAATGCTTCTTGGGCTTCCCTTTATCGGAATCTTTCTTGTATGCAGCACTCTGTTTATGAGTATGGGAAAGTCTCTGCCTACCCTGATCCTGTCTCTGAGCCGCCAGGGCATCCTTTTTATGGCCGTACTGTTTGCACTGTCAAAAGCTTTCGGTTACAATGGCGTGATCATTGCGCAGCCAACGGCGGATTTTTTGTCCGCATTGCTTGGAATTTTCCTTTTAAAAGCATGCAAGACTGATCAGGAAGTTTTATCCGCATAAACAAACTCCCGCTGTATCAGGAAGCTCAGGAAAAACAACAGCACATCTACCGGAATTTTGACCACTACCTCGATGCCCCCGAACAACGGATAAAGCTTTCCCACCAAAAAAGCGCTCAGAGACATCTGTACCGCCGCCAGCAGAACGTATCTGGGCAGCGTGGCTCCCACCGTTTTCTCGCTCTGGAATACCACCTTTAAATTCAAAGAATAATTATAAAAGGCGGAAAGAATCCTTGCGAATACGGTGGCCGCCGTGATATAGCCAACGCTTCCCCACTGCATCCCCCGCAGCAAAAAGCAAAACAGCGAAAACAGCGCCAGATCCACCACACTGGAGGACAGGGAAGAAAATAAAAATTTCCCGAATATCATATAAATTTTCACCGAATCCCTGACAGGATTAAAATGGCTGGTACGATTTTCCTCTATATAAATCGTGCGGATGGGAACCTCAACAATCGGAATTTTCCGCTCCTTCGTCTCCAGCAGCATATTGGTTTCAAATTCAAACCGTTCCCCCTTTACCATGAGCAGCCGCTCCATAAAAAAGGCCGGAATCCCCCGCAGACCTGTCTGGGTGTCGGATACCGTGATCCCTGTCAGGTACTTCATCACCATCCGGGTACATTTGTTGCCAAACTCAGAGCGGGCAGGCACATCCTCCCCCTCAAAACAGCGGCACCCTAAAATCAGCGCCTCCGGATGGGCAAGCAAAGCCTCCGCACAGGCCAAAATACACTCCGGGGAATGTTGACCGTCGGAGTCGGCCGTTATTACCCCTGCCACCCCGGCGAATTCCTGAAGGCAGAAATTAAAAGCCGTCTTTAGAGCACGCCCCTTTCCCTGATTCACCGCATGTCGCAGCACCCGGCACCCATAGTCCCTTTCTGCCCGGGCAAAAAAACAGGCATAGTCCTCCCCGCTTCCGTCGTCCACCAGAACAATATTTTGAAAGCCGCTCTCCCTGAGCTGCCCCAGCAGCTTTAGCAGCTTCTCATCCGGCTCATAGGAGGGGATGATCAGCGGTATCTCCCATCTTGCCTTATCCTGTTCCATAAAAACCATGCCTTTCTTATCATTTCACCAGACGGATTCCGTCTTCCGTTTCCTTTACCTGATATAAGCATCCGTAAGAAAACTCTTCCCCTTCCAGAAAAGGTGCAAACAACTCCTTTTCCGCCCCAGGGCTCTCTTCCTCCAGCTCGTCCACATACAAAAACCCCGCATGTGCTTCCCGAATCGCGTCTTGAATCGTCTGAAAATCTGCCGTGGCCGTATCTATATTGCCATACATCACCGATACCGGGGAGGCCGCAAACCCCACGTAAGTGTTCCGCACCCAGCTTATATCCGAACTGTCCCGAAGGTAAAGTACCCGCCCCTGAAAACATTTCCCCTTCTTTCTTCCCGGACTGCCTGCGGCTGTTTCCTCCTCCTGCAGCGCCGCCAGAAAGCTATCCGCCTTCTCATCAATGATTTCCTCTCTTTCTCTCAGTACCTCCTCCACTGTGCTTCGGTAACCCCAAAGCGCCCGATAAGCCCCTGCATAGTCCGCCGTCAGAAGCACAAAAACCATACACAACAAGGCCCCTGTCCCGGATTTTCTTGCTCCGTCCACTCCTTTTCCGGCTGCCAAAAAAGCAAGTAAATACAGCCCTCCTATGGTAAAAGGCGCTCCGTATCGCTCAATGGAGGAAACCATCCCAAAAGGCTCCAGATATTGGGTCTCCACTGCAAAAATAGTTAAATGGCTGATCAGGTTTATACTGTAAAACACCACTCCCACGGCCGCCAGAAAACCGCCCAGATACACCGCTTTCCTCCGCTCCAGCAGCCCCAGCTTCCAAAGCAGCCCCACAAACACAAGCAAAATCAAAAACAGTCCCAGAGGACTTAAATCAATTGCAAATGTCCTGCCTCTGTGTAGGGGCCAGCTCCGGAACGCCTCTGCAAAAGCCCTCACCATTCCGCTTTGGTACGCGGGAATATTCATTCCCCCTGTGGCCATCTGGATTGCCGCTCCTGTGAGCTTGGCCACCCTGCGGTTCCACACGCAAAAGCCCAGCCAGGAAAGCTCCGTCAGCACGGGAAGCAGCGTAACCAAAGCCAGAGGAGCGAAAAAGCCCTTTCCTCCGCCGCTTTTGCCCCCGGTCTCTGCCGCCGTCCCCGATCCGGTTCCTGCCCCTTTCCCAGAACGCAGGAAAAAGAAATGATACCCATAATCAAAGAGCAGTCCGAAGGCCGACCAAAGAAAGCCTGTGTTTTTGCACAAAACCAGCACCATAAGAAACAGGGCCTGCCTGCCGTAATAAAAAAACCTGCCGCGCCCCTTATGATCAATCACCGCCGTCAAAAACGCCCCGTATACCAGCGCCATGGTCAAATCCGCACAGCACCCGTCATACCAGAACGCTTCCGCCACGGAAGGAAAAAGCCAGAGCACCGCCGCTGCCGCTGCCATCTGAGGGAGTCTTTTCCGGACGTTTTTCCTCTCACTTTGCCCCCCTTTCCCCGAAGTCTCCAGCCCAGCCTCGCCCCCATTCAGCGGCTTAAGCAACGGAAATAAAAAGGACAGATTCAAGAAGTAATATCCCGCAAACATCAGCCCTTCCCTGAACTCCCCGGGCCAAAAATGGAGAAACCACCACTTCATGAGCTGTGTCCCGGGAGGATAATCCCCAAACTCTGCCGCCACATTGGTATATTTTGGGGCAAACCCGTCCAGGAAAAAGAGGGCCTTGGCATCCGTGGCCCAGAAATTATAATCATCCCACCAGCTCACTGCCTTGCCGCTTACCCCGATCGCCATAACCGCTGTCATAACCAGCGCGGTCAATGTGGCCGGACTTACAATCTCACGCTTTACAAATCCAAGCAGCTCCTTTTGCCTCCCCGGCGTAAGCCTTACAAAACAGAATACGCACAGCCCTGTAACTGCCGCCGAGAGATAATCCGAAAAGGAAAGTATGCGAAAAAAAGCAAGGGGATATAATCCGAGAATAAGCAGAGCGCTTCCCACCGGTGCCGCTTCCACCATCGAAATCTTAAATCTCCACGCAATATACAGGATGAATATGAAAAAGGCTGTTATACTAAATAGAAACATAAATTCTCCATACCAAAAAGATGTGCGGCATGCCGCACATCCTTTCGGCTGTTCTCATCTTCCTCAATTATTAATATTCCGGCTCGATCAGCCCGTAAGTATTTCCCTTCCGCTTGTAAACCACATTGATCTGTTCTGTCTCTGCATTACAGAATACGAAGAAATTATGTCCCAGAAGCTCCATCTGGATGCAGGCGTCCTCCGGGTACATGGGCTTAATGTCAAATTTCTTGCTGCGGATGATCTTAACCTCCTCATCCTCCATATATTCCTTTTCGATGTACTCCTGCTTGAAAAAGTTTGAGGACTGCTTCTGATCCACCAGCTTATTCTTGTATTTCTTAAGCTGTCTCTCTATGATCTCCTCTACCAGGTCGATTGACACATACATATCATTGCTTACCTGTTCAGAACGGATGATACTTCCTTTTACAGGAATGGTAACCTCAATTTTCTGTCTTTCCTTCTCCACGCTTAAGGTTACATGGATCTCCGTCTCCTCCGTAAAATACCTCTCCAGCTTCCCGATTTTGTCCTCTACGGCGCTGCGCAGGCCGGGCGTAACCTCAATATTCTTTCCTGATATGATATATTTCATACTCATCATCCTTTCTTTGGATTATTGTGGAAATATTATACCACAGCTTGTATCTGTTATGCAACAATTCCTGTTTTTCCTTTTCAAATCCTGTAATTTTCGGACAATTTCCACACCCTCCTCCTTCGACAAACTTTTCCGTTTTTTGCTCTTTTATCACAATTCACAAAACATCCGTTCTTAATTCTGATTTAACTTTTGTGCGGACTTCTCCATTTTGCCTGTGGATAATGTGGATAACTCCGTGTATAACTGACAAATCCGGCTTTTATCAGTTTTTGCCTGTGGATAACTTTACGGCATTCCTTTTTTCCCGGGTTCCTTTTCGGCTGCCCGGTTCTAAAAAATTGTGAATGTTGTACAAGCCGTTTTTTGTCAATGGCTTTTCCCCGAAAAAATAAATTCAGACTATTTCATGAAAGCTTTCATCCTCACTGCACTGAAATCCTCACAACGCTGAAGCTCTCCGCCTCCAGCACAAAGCTCCCCTCGAGAACAATCTCCTTCGTCTTTATGGAGGCTTTCTCCGGCAAAGGCCATCCCGCACCGGACGCTTTCCCCTGCGCCTGCTCCTTTTGCGGCCATGGCGCATCCCCTGTCAATATGTACGCCAAAGCTTTTCCGCAGACCGGTTCCCCATTCTCGCCGCAGATTTGCAGTTCTTTCTTTTCCTTCGCCGGATTCACTGCTTTCAGGATATACTCGCCCTTTTTCTCGTCCAGGGACACATTGACATAAATCCCCTCTCCCGCAAGCTCCTTCTCCTGCCCTTCCATGGACATGGTCACCGTCCCCGTATTTTCACTGTAAAGCTTCTGCACATAATAGCTGGGGGAACAGTAAACCTTCTCCTCGTCAAACCAGATCATGTCCGGCGACCACTGGGCATAGCCCAGACGGGCAAAAAGAGGGGCGTAGGAGGCAAGCGCTACCACATCCGCATTCCTCTCCACTCCGGTGAGAAAAGCGGCCTCCGCCAGCGCTCCGCCCAGGGTGTTGGCATCTCCCCGGTTCATTCCGTTTACGGGATGGGCGGCATATTCTCCGGAAAAGACCTTTACCTCCCGGGAATACCCATCGTAGAAATCCGTATGCTCATAAAACCACTGGGGCTTCACGTAGTAATGCTCGTCCACCGCATAACAGAAATCGGGATTCCCCTTTGCTTCCTTCCGGTAAAAATCCCACGCGCGCTCGTAGCGGTCCGTCAGTACATCCGGCCCGGCGGAGCCGATCAGCTTCATCTGCGGGTATTTTGCATGGATCGCCTTCTCGAACACCCTGTATCTCTCGTAAAAATCCACCTTTTCTGTCTGCCACTGTTCATTCCCAATGCCCACCATGGTAAGGCCGAAGGGCTCCGGATGTCCCATCCCGGCCCGAAGAGCGCCCCAGAGGGTATCCGCAGAGCCGTTGGCAAACTCAATCAAATCCAGCGCGTCCTGCACAAACTCCCCAAAAGCAGCATCCTCCATGGAAACCAGCTCATAGGACTGATACTGGCAAGCCAGCCCCACGTTCAGCACCGGCAGGGGCTTAGCGCCAATCAGCTCACACAAAAGAAAATACTCGTAATATCCCAGGCCAAGGGTTTGATTGTAGTGGGAATAAGAGGTATGCCACCCGTTTTCGGCGCTTGTCTCATGCACGGCCCAGCGGTTAAAATTCCCTCTGCGGCTCTCCGGCCTGCCCACGCTCTCCTTCCAGCGGTAACGGTTCTCCAGGGTATTCCCTTCAATAATACATCCCCCCGGGAACCGGATAAAGCCCGGATGAAGGTTTTCTAAAGCTTCAAATAAATCCCGCCTGAAAATCCCCGCCACCGCATCCGCGGGCATCATGGAAATAAAGTCAAACTCCAGGGTTCCCTTCTTTTCAAGAAGAATCGTAAATTCCCCGGCCTTTACATCCTCCCCTGCTTTCAGCACCGTCTCATAACGCCGCCAGCTCTGTCCTTCCCCTTCGGATGCGTGAATCAGGCTGACCCCTGCCTGGGCACAAATCTTTCCTTCCTTTCTCACCAGTACCTGCACTCTTCCTTCGTAGGAGACGCATCTTGCATAGAAGGAAACCTTATACTCCTTCCCCTCCTCAAGAAAAATACCGCCGTACGCCTGATTGCTAAAGCCCTTCCCCTCTTCCCGGGCCGTAAAACGCAGATAATGGGGATTGCTGCGCTCGATCGGACTTCCCATCACATACTCCATGATGCAGCCCGAATCATCGGCGGATAAATCCCCGCCAGAGTCTTTCCCCTCCCCCGCTATGCTCCAGCCATAGCCACAGTCATGCTTTACATAATAATCTCCTTTGTCCCCATAGCAATCCATAAACTCAAAGGATCTGTTTTCGATCATCTCCGCATACAAACCGCCGTCCGCGGCGTAGTTGATGTCTTCAAAAAAAAGCCCGATCATGCCTTCCGAGATCGGCACGCCCTTCTTTTGAGAAATAGTCAGCTTCATTTTTTCCTCCTGATATTTTCCATTTTATAAGCCTATACAGAGCAGCACTTATTTTATCCTGAATGATAGACACCCTAAGGTGATTATAGCAGAATATACAATCGGGTAGGAGGCTACCCATTAATTGAGTAGCCGACCTCCCACACCACTGTAC
>CAJTVL010000035.1 GCA_910579425.1 uncultured Lachnospiraceae bacterium
ATCAAAGACATCAGCTTCGAGGTGGAGGAGGGAGAGTTTCTTGGCATTATGGGAGCTTCCGGCTCCGGCAAGACCACTTTGCTGAACTGTATTTCCACCATTGACAGCGTAAGTGCAGGGCATATCTATTTGGAGGGCAGGGATGTAACCGAACTCAGGCCGAAGGAACTGGCGCGGTTCCGCAGGGAGAATCTGGGCTTTGTCTTTCAGGACTTTAATCTGCTGGACACGCTGACCATCTCTGAAAATATTGCGTTGGCCCTGGCAGTCAATAAAGTACCCGCAGACAAAGTGGAGACGCGCGTTACGGAAATGGCAGAGAACTTAAGGATCAGCGACATTCTGGACAAATACCCCTATCAGGTGTCCGGCGGGCAGAAACAGCGTTGTGCCTGTGCAAGGGCTCTGATCAACAGGCCGAAGCTGATTCTGGCCGACGAACCGACCGGGGCCCTGGACAGTCATTCTTCTCAGATGCTGCTCTCCACCATGCAGAAGATCAATGAGCAGCTTGGAGCAACCATCCTGATGGTGACTCACGATGCCTTTTCCGCCAGCTATGCCGGCCGGATTCTGGTTCTGAGAGACGGGGAAATTTTTATGGAGCTGCGCAAAGGCAGCGATGACAGAGCGGCGTTCTTTGAGAAGATTTTAAGCGTTCTGACTATGATTGGAGGCGGACAGTATGAGGTATGCTAAGCTGATTTTTAAGAATGCAAAACGTTCCGCAAAGGACTATCTGGTTTATGTGGTCACCATGACCATCTGTGTCACACTGTTTTATGCGTTCCTGTCTGTTTCCAGCAGCTTCTATCGGCCGGACATCGGTGCGGTCTATGATGTTACGATGCTGGGGGATTCTATGAAAATGGCAATTTGCGCTATCACCCTGGTTTTACTGTTTCTGATTCGCTATGTGAACAATTATATGCTGCGGTGCAGGCAAAAGGAATTCGGGCTGCAGTCCGTAATGGGGATGGAGCAGAAAACTTTAGGCCGGCTCTTTTTTGCGGAAACCTTTCTGATGGGAGCCTTATCCATCGGGATGGGAATCCTGCTGGGGGTGCTGTGTTCCCAGTTCATCACCGCCATGCTGCTGAGCAACTATGGCCGGCGTTATGAGCTGACATGGACGTTGTTTCCCGATACGGTTTTGTGGACGGTCGGCTTTTTTGCCGTCAGCCTCTTTGTGGTGGGACTGTTCAATGTCCGCAGGATCCGGAAAATCAAAATTATCGATATGCTCCGGGCTGAACGGCAGAATGAGCCTGCTTTGAAGAAAAGCCGGTTTATGCCGGCGGTGAGTTTCCTTTATTTTCTGGTTCTGGCCGCTGCTTTGTTGAACGGTATCTGGATCAAGCACTTTTATTTTGACAGTCGTCTTCCGATTCCGGCAAAGTGCATGTTCCTGGGGAACATTCTGGCGCCCGCTCTGGGGCTTTTGTGGCCGCTGGCCTGGCGTCTGGGGAAAAAGAGGAATTTTCACAGGTTTGTGGCTGTCTGGCTTGTGTGCTCCCTGCTCTGCGCCATAGCGGCGGCTCTGGTTCCCCAAACAGGCAGGGTCTGCATGCTCGCTTACAACAGCGGGGTGAACAACCAGTATCTGACCTTTTTGCTGCTTCATATAATCTATCTTATCTGCGGCGTCATATTCCTCGCCAATACGGCTATCTTGTTCTGGAAGGAGCGTCGTCCGGAGTACCGGTACAAAGGCTTGAATCTGTTTCTCCTGGGACAGATCACCACCAAGCTGACTACGAACACCAAAACAATGATCCTGATCTGCCTTACTCTGACCGTCTCGATCTGCCTGTTTGTGATCACCCCTGTGCTGACAGGGTGGGCGTCAGGCTATCTGGATGTCCGGTCAATGTATGATGTCCAGATCAGTACAAGATATAATAATGTTTACGATCCGGCAAAGCTGTATCAGGGAGATTTTGAGCCTGTGACAAAGTTTTTGGAGGAAAGAGGAATCGAGACAAAAAGGGAGTGTACTTTCAGCCTGTATCTGCCAGTGCGTGAGGATTTCCATAGCCGGATAAAATATGAGTTTCCGGTGGCCGCCATTTCCCTTGGGGATTACAATGCCCTGCGTGAAATGCTGGGATATGCGCCCGTTACCCTGGAGAAAGATGAGTTTACTACCCAGTGGAAAACCGTCGCCGAACCAAAGGCGCGGGAGGAATTTTTAAGGACCTGTCAGGAGGTGGATACGGATGCCGGGAACCTGACCCTTTCCGCGGATTCCCTTTACGAGGAACCCATAGGAATGAGTCTGTACAATTCCTACACGGATCTGCTGTATGTTTTCCCCGACGAGATTTGTCAAAACCTTTTGCCCGTCAAACGCTGCCGCTTTATCGAGACAAAGGAACCGCTCACTTTTGAGGATGCAGAAGATTTGGAAGAGGTCTTTGGCGGGATTTATCCGGAGGACTCAGGAGAGGAGGGGATGGAGTATATTTTGCGTATGAATACCCTGCAAGTCAACGAATCCAAGGTGTCCAATTTCGTCCTGCAGGCAGGACTGATCTACGGCGCTGTGGTTCTGATGGTGATCTGTCTTACCATCCTTTCCCTACAGCAGCTTTTGGATGCGGGCCAGTTCCGCTATCGCTTTTCGGTGCTTCGCAGGCTGGGAGTGGAGGAAGGGGAGATCAAAAGTCTTGTGCTGAAACAGCTTGGCGTATGGTTCGGCCTGCCGGTGGCCATAGCCGCAGGGGTTTCAGGCCTGATTATTACCTGCTTTATGCAGGCTGTCTCTGCCGAAATATCCGCCTATATCGGTGCAAAGGCGCTGCTTGGACAGGTGGCTGTCACCGCGTCTATCCTGATGTTTCTGCTGATCTGCTATTTTATCAGTACATGGCTTCTGTTTGAAAAATCCATTGCGGAATAGATCGGGCAGGGAAGATTACCCACTGCTCGCCGCGCGGCCCGCATGCTGCGTCAGCAGCAAATTTCCTCATGTGGGCCTGCGCATAAAAGAACATCCTGAAAAACAGGATGTTCTTTGAAAATTATTTGTCTGCCTATGTGGGATAACAATACTCCCGTTTCATGATTAGATTGTGATAGGGGAGAGCACGCCTGGTATATCCGTCAGTACAAATGTGGATCTGCCTTTGCTGCTCCTTTACACACTCTTCATCCAGTATCTCCGAAAAATACCTTCTCGGGGAGCCCTCGGACGACTCCTGCTTGGGCCGGTGCTTCTTATCCTCGGAAGTAACCTTCCGAAGAGGCGGGATCACCGCTACCGCCTGAACTTTATAAAGCGCTTCATGTCCGTATGCTTTGGCTTATCCCTCCTTGGATGGTTGTCTGCGGTCCCTGAAAGTAAGAGACAGTGCAGACGTTGCTTTAAACATAAAGATGCTGGCGAAGCCTGACATCCGTTGTTGAAACATAAGGATGTTGGCGAAGCCTGACATCCGTTGTTTTGTTCTATTATATATATCGGCCCAAAAGGAACTTATCTGAAGAGGCAGTGTTTCTTTTCTGCTGATTTTACAGGTAAATCAGCAGAAAAGCAATAAAATTTCTGACAATAAAAACTTTTATTGTAAGTTTGTTGACTTTTTTGCGACTTCTGCTATTATAATAGTAACAGTAATTTCACAATGTTTGCGGATTAAAAAGGAGGGATGTTTATGACGACAGAGCTTTTATTATTGTCTTTTATTACATTGGCGGCGGCCCTTTTGTTTGTTGAATGTGCAACAGAGGTAAGCGACGCGGTCAGATTCTTCCTTTACAAAGGAAATTCCACAGCCAGCGTTGTTGGGAAAGAGCCCTTTTCCGTTTCCCGTTCTAAAGGACTGGTGGAACAGAATGAAAATCAAAAAGGATATTTCCCGATTCCCGGGACGCAGGATAAGAGTTCGAATTACCCTTATATTTTTTCGCCCGCTTACTGGATGTACAGAGAGAAAGAGGCTTTTCCGACCCTGGAGTGGGGAACGAAAGGAAATACCTGGAGGGCGCATTATCCTTACGCCCGGAAATGGACTGCCGGCTCACAGATCACGGTACATTACCATGCCGCGCAGCCCTGGAAATACGCGATTAAGGATAGTACTCTCGGATATAGTATCCTGTTAAAATGTTCTTTCTGTATCCTCTGTATCCTGATCTGCGGTATTCTTCTGATGCTCCGGCTGCGCGGGTAGGAAAGTTTCAATCTTTTCGGTATTCCTTTAATTTCCAAGAGTGGCCGCCCCGATTTTGACATCAGGCTTAATTTCTTTTGCCCTCTCATAGCATTTGCCGAGAGAGCGGCCATCCCATGACCAATAGTCGCCGTCAACATTGTGTACCGCTGCCGTAGCTTTGTAAATTTCTTCCGGAGTCATGGAGGAATTTACAAAGCTCTCAGCCTTAAGGGTGTTTCGAATACGGCACAAAAAGACGGTTTCATCATGTTCACCCGTAGCAATCTCCTGATCTACCTCGAGTTCGAAGCTGATCGGGCTGCTGCAAAGGATGGGAACCTCGAGGACTGCGCCCTTTTCCCATTCGACGTCTACCTCCATCTTGTCGTGATCCCTGCCGTCTGCCGTTCCAAAATAATCTGCCAAAGGCAGATTGTCCTCTACCACAAGGTTTGCGGAAAAGATTTTATTTCTGCGGATATTTTCCAGGGTTCTTTTCGTTCCTCCAATGGCGCATATCACCCCAAGCTGGTCGAACCAGCAATAACTAAACCAGCAAAACAGGCCGAAATCCGGCGTGCCGTCTTCATTCATACTGCCATAGACAAACAGTGTCTGAGGGCATATATCATTTGTTGCAGATACTGATATTTTTTTCATAATCTCATTGCTCCTTTTCCATATTATTTAGAATACGCAAATAATATTTCTATATAGAATAATGCCATATAGAAATATTATTGTCAAGAACTTTCTCCGCTGTTCGATTGCTGTTATCGGGTGCGGTGTGATATAATAGGAAGCACGCTGATGCGTGCGCAGGTCGTAAGGAATCCCCCCATCTGCGATGGGTCCCCCCCTTGCGACGAAATATAATAGGAAGCACGCTGATGCGTGCGCAGGCGCGGTAAGGAAGTTTAAAAGGGTTGATGTTGATATGGGTAAATACGACAGAGAATATGAAGCCTTCCGGATCTTTGAGCAGGTGCGAAAGGAGCGGGAAGGGGATGCTCCCTCCGTTCCGGAAAAGGCCGGGAAAGCGGAGCTGTCTTTGGAGGCAGATGTCCCTTTTTATGAAATAGAATATGACGCCTGTCCTCTTCCGGGAGTGGGAAAGTTTGTGCTCAAATCTCAGAAGGTAGAGGCTCCGCCCAGGGATGAGGTCAGGGAAAAATTCAATCAGATGCGGGATATTGCCCGGAAAAACCAGTATCTGTACTACGAGAATTCCCGTTTTTATGACAAAAGGATCCGGCAGGAAAATTCCAAAATTTTTTATGAGCAGGGCAGGTTCATGGAGGATTTTGAGGATGATTATGAGAAAGAAGTTCCATTTTCGGCGTACTTTCCCAGCTATCAGATGATGGGATACGAACAGCTTCGAACCTATTTTACCTGGCGGAGCAGGGTGCGGAAGGGGGAAATCACCGATACTTCCGCGTCTTATCTATTTCTGTATCTGTATGAGCTGCTCAATCAGATTGGGGTAAGGAGTGAGCAGGAGGGACTGGAAAGGCTGATGGATTTCTGGCTGGCCCTCGGACGTCAGGGGGCGGTGGGCAGGTATGTGCTCCGGTGGTTAAAGGATTACCATGTTTACTATGAGCTTCCCTGGACGCTGAAAGAGTTTATTGACAAAAACGGCCTGAACGCTTACTATCCGGAGCTTTTAAATCCCGGGGATCATTTCGCGCTGCTTAGCGGTATCTCAAAATACGACCTGAGGAAGTCGGTTTTTTACGGCGATGGCAGAGAGGGGATGATCAGGGATTGTTTCCGGTTTGTGTTTGACCGCTTAAGGCAGGTGTTTGCGGACAAGGGGCTTGACCTGGAGATGATGATCTTTCAGCCCGCAAAAAATATGCCCCAGTGGACGCCCTTTAAAGATGCCCTGTTTTATCCGGCAAAAAATCAGCGGGACCGGCAGGTGGTGCTTTCCGAGAAAGAAATCTATGTTTGCAGCGGGAATCGCTGGACTTTTAATACGACGCTGACGACGGAGAGCGGGAAGCGGCTCATGGGCTATATCATGAAGCTGATGGAGTCCCTTCTCAGGAAAGCGGTTCGCTATAAATACAAAATTTCCCCGGGCAGCTTAAACGGGCAGGAGGCGGAAGCGCTTAAACGGGCGGAAATCGATCTGGAAAAAGAAGTGAGAGGGGCCGTATCGGAGTTTTACCGGGAGGCTACGAAAACCGTGGTCAGCGTAGACCCGGACAGACTGCGCAGAATCCGGCAGGAGGCTCTGCAGACCCAGGAAAAGCTCACGGTGCCGGAAGAGGAGGAGACTTTCACGGCGCTTTGCCTGCCCGGGGAAGCCCCCGCGCTTTCCGGACAGGGGAAAGAAACCGCGCTGCCCTGGCCGGACGCCAATCGGGAGAAAGCGGCAAATCCGGTTCCGAACGAACCCGGGCCGGAGGAAGAAACCTCACCCGCATTTGCGGATTCCGGCCAGGAGGACAACCCCTGGCAGAACCTGAAAGCTGCTCTGACACAGACAGAACTGGAAGCCCTGCTGATCCTGTGGGAAAACGGGGACATCAAAGCCTTTGCCGACAGCCGCAAAGTCATGTTGGAGGTGCTGGCGGAGGGAATCAACGAGAAAGCCATGGACTGTGTGGGAGACGGACTCTTGGACGAGGAGCTTGTCATTTATGAGGAATACAGGGAGCAGATAAGGGAAATCTGCCCCGGCGCAAAAAATACGGAATAAAGGAAGCAAAAAGCTATGAGTAATCAGGTACCGGTAAGAATCGCCAATGTTCTGATCAACGCCCTGAAGGGAGGGGTGGTTCCCAGAACGGGGCTGGAATATATTACGGTGGGGCGCACCCAGGAGATTGCGGCTATTTTACATGATATTGATCTGATCCAGGAGGGAGGCGCGTCCTTTCGGTTCATTGTGGGAAAGTACGGCAGCGGAAAGAGCTTTTTGCTCCAGACCATCCGAAACCACGCCACGGCCAGAGGCTTTGCGGTGGTGGATGCCGACCTCTCCCCGGAGCGGAGATTTGCGGGGACAAAGGGACAGGGGCTTGCCACCTATAAGGAATTGATCAAAAACCTTTCCACAAAGGCAAAGCCCGACGGCGGAGCCCTTCCGCTTATTCTGGAAAAGTGGATTTCCGGCATCCAGATTGCCGTAAAAAGCCGGAATCCGGAGCTTTTGGAGGGGGACGGCAAGACCTTTGACACCCTGGTGGAGCAGCAGATTTATGCGGTGGCAGGCTCCTTAGAGGGAATGGTCAACGGCTTTGAGTTTGCCAGGGCAGTGGTTCTTTACTGGAAGGCCTACCGGCAGGATGACAGTGGGTTAAAGTCCAATGTGCTGCGGTGGTTTCGGGGAGAGTATCCTACCCGGAGAGAGGCTAAAGAGGATTTGGGGATTAACTTTATCGTCACGGATGAAACCTGGTATGATTTTCTGAAGATATTCGCCGCCTTTCTGGTGGGGGCGGGCTACAAGGGCCTGTTGGTGATGATCGACGAGCTGGTGAATATTTTTAAGATTTCCAATTCCGTCACCAGAGCCAATAATTATGAGAAAATCCTTACCATGTACAATGACGTGCTCCAGGGAAAAGCGCAGCATATCGGTTTTTTGATGGGTGCAACGCCTCAGTGCATTGAGGACAAGTATAAGGGGGTATTCAGCTATGAGGCTCTGCGCTCCCGGCTTTCGGAGGGGCATTTCGCAGCCGGCGGCCTGAAGGATCTGACGGCTCCGATTATCCGGCTGCAGATGCTCACCCAGGAGGAAATGTACATTCTCGTGGAGAAGCTTTTGAACATTCACGCCGGGCTCTATCACTATACGCCGAAGCTTACGGGGGAGGATCTGGTGTATTTTCTGACTGTGGAATATAACCGGGTAGGGGCGGCCAGCCATATCACGCCCAGGGAAATTATCCGGGATTTCATTGAGCTGATCAATATCCTCTGCCAGAATCCCGAAAAGAACCTGAAGGAAATTTTGGGGGATAACAGTTTCGTGCTGGCAAAGGGCGGCCTTTTGGAGGAAGAAATAGGGGACGAATTCCAGGATTTTGAAATTTAGCTGCGGGGGCATAAGGGATGAATGTATTTGACAGGCTGGCGCCTTTTATCCAGGACTTTATTTATCAGAATAAATGGGAGGAGCTTCACGGCAACCAGGTGGCGGCCTGCGAGGTGATCTTTGACAGCGACGACAACCTGCTGCTCTCCTCCGGCACCGCTTCCGGCAAGACGGAGGCCGCTTTTTTGCCGATACTCACAGAACTTTACGAGCACCCGTCCGCCTCCGTGGGGGTGATGTATATTTCCCCCTTAAAGGCCCTGATCAACGATCAGTTTAAGCGCCTGGACCTGCTTTTGGAGGGCTCCAATATCCCGGTGACGAAATGGCACGGGGACGCCTCCGAAACAGGGAAGAGCAGACTGATCAAGCATCCGGAAGGGGTGATACAGATCACCCCGGAATCCTTGGAGAGCCTTCTGACCAACAAAAGAGGGGCCTGCATGAGTATGTTTTCCGATCTGAGGTTTGTGATCATCGACGAGGTACACAGCTTCATGCGGGACGTGCGGGGGCTGCAGCTTTTGTGTGTTTTGGAGCGGCTTAAGAAACTGACAGGGGTGAATCCCCGAAGGGTGGGGCTTTCCGCCACCTTGGGAGACGTGTCTCTGGCAAAGAACTGGTTAAATACGGGGACGGGAAGAAGCTGCGCCGCGCCTTTGTTCGACGAGGGGAAGAAGAGAGTCAGGCTTCATATCGAACGGTTTGTGAATTATGCCGACAAGAAGGATTTCGTGGAACGCAACGGCAGCATGAATGTGGTGAATGACAGCTCCGGCGGGGACATCGGGGACAGGGAGCATTACGACTATCTTTTTAAACAGACCCTGGACAAAAAGACCATTATTTTTGCCAACAGCCGGGAGGAGATCGAGCTTGTGATGGCCCATCTGAGGGAGACGGCGCTGCGCAGCAAGGCGCCGGACGTCTACCGGGTACACCACGGGAACGTATCGGCGCTTCTTCGGGAAAATACGGAGGATGAGATGAAATCCACGCAGGAGAAGATTGTCACCGGGGCTACCGTGACCCTGGAGCTGGGGATTGACATCGGTTCCCTGGATCAGGCAGTCCAGATCGGAGCCCCTCTTAACGTGTCCAGCTTTGCCCAGCGGCTGGGGCGCTGCGGGCGCAGAGGGCAGGTACCCCAGATTCTGTTCACTTTTGTGGAGAGCCTGAAAATCAATTCCTCTGACACCCTTGGCCCCATCAACTGGGAGTTTATCCGCACCATAGCCATTATCGAGCTCTACCTGCGGGAGCACTGGATCGAGCCCATTCCGCCCTTGAAGCATGCCTACAACCTTTTATATCACCAGACCATGAGCGTCCTCAAAAGCAGCGGGGAGCTGTCCCCTGCAGGGCTGGCCCAGGCCGTGCTTTCCCTGGACTGCTTTAGAGCGATCACCAAAGAGGATTACAAAAAGCTGCTGGGATACCTCATTTATATCGACCAGCTTCAAAAAACAGAACATGGAGGCCTGGTGATCGGACGGGAAGGGGAAAAGATTGTAAACAGCCACAAGTTCCTGACGGTTTTTCTTGCGCCGGAATATCTGCTTGTAAAGGATGAAAACCGCACCATCGGCACGGTGGATAAGGTTTATCCGGTAGGAACCCGCTTTGCCCTTGCGGGCCGCTCCTGGGAGACGGTGGATGTAAATGCAAAGTCAAAGGTTCTGTTTGTGAAGCCGGTGCAGGGCATCTCGGCGGTGGATTGGGACAGGGATTTCGACGTGGATCTGCATACCGTCCTGGTCCGTAAGGTGAGGAGCGTTCTGCAGGGCCAGGAGGAATACCTGTATCTGAGCGAAAGATGCAGGGAGAGACTCAACGAGATCCGCTATATCGCCAGAGGCAGCGGGATTTTGGAGCATCTGGTGACGGCTCTATCCGACAAGAAATTCGCCGTGTTTCCCTGGGTGGGAACCCGGCAGCTTACCACCCTCCATTTTGCACTGCTTCAAAGAAAAATAAAGAGCAGACGGCTTTGGGGCACTACCCTTTATCTGGAGGTGGTTTTCGGCGGGACGAAAGAGGAGCTTGAGGCCGTAATCCGGGACATCCTTAAGTCCGATCTGGATCTGTATGCGCTGCCCCTGCCGGATAAGGTGCAGCTTCGGGGGAAATATAACGAGTTTGTGCCCGGAGAGCTTCTGCGCAAGCAATTTATCGAGGATTATCTGGATTTTGAGGGATTAAAGGAGGGGATGGACAGCTAACCCTTGCCCGGGTATCTTTCATGAGCCGGCAGGGACCCCTTCCGCTACGGCGCTCTTGATGGAGTTTTTCAGGGTAAGAGTCAGATAAGCGGTCATTTCTTCCCTGGTACGGATGCTCCTGTCGAGGAACCAGTCCAGAAAGATGCCGGTGAGGGCGTTGATATAAAAGTCGCAGAGGAACTGTCTGTAGCTTGACTCAAGGGTGAGGGAGGCTTCTTTTTCTGCTTCCTCGATCAGAAAGCCGATATACATTTTAAAATCGGCGGAAAAAAAGCGCTTCATGCCCTCCCTTCCCACAGAGTCGTAGATGCAGTTGAGGATATGACTGTTGTCGTCCACGTAATCAATGACAAAGCTGATGACCTCGTCATAGTCCCCGGGCATATCAAATTGCTTTACTACCGTCAGGGCTTCCTGCTCCAGCATCCAGTGGAGCAGGTCATAAATATCCTCAAAGTGATAATAAAAGGTTTTGCGGTTCAGGTTACAGTCGGCGCATATTTCGCTGACCGTAATCTGAGAAAGGGGTTTTAACCCCATAAATTTCTTAAGTGAGCCGGTCATAGCCTGACGGGTATGAAGGCTCATTTCTTCATGAGTCATAAATGTCTCCTTTTACACTCTGTTTCTGTCTTCGGCCGTTTTGCGCCGTTTCCTGTGCCGGTGTCTGATCAGTAGAGCCGTCACTCCAAGCAGGAGTGCGCCCAGAGCCGAGGCCAGGGCGATGCGGCCGGATGTCGGCAAAGAGGGGGAAGCCGTGCAGGCAAAGATCACCTGGGAATCCTCTGATGAGAAAACCAGGTAGCTTCCGTCCCTCTCGGCCTGGAGGGGCTGCCAGGCATTGTCCTTATAAAGCGACAGCTCCGGCAGTTTTATGGCTTCCGGAACCAGATAGCGGAAAGTAAAGGGACCGGAGCCGGAGCCTTCCAGAGAAACCTTCCAGCTTTCGGCTGCCTTATCCGCATTTTCGGGCAGAAGTCCGGCAGGGGAAAGGGTCAGGGCATCCTCCGGCGAGAACTGTCCCTCCATCAGCAGGATTGGCCGCTCTCCGGTTTTCTGACTGCTTTCCAGAGCGGTGATATATTCCGTGTAAATGGCTTGGATCGTCCGGTCAAAGGTAAGGGAGTCATAGTCAAAGTCCTCCCACCTTGCGGTGCAGCCTTCCTTTTCCGGAAGAGCGGGCAGTTTGTCTGAGTGGAAAGAGTCCCCGTATTCCAGAGTTTCCACGGAAACGGTTTGTCCGTCTGCCACAAAGGTCAGGAAGATATTGCGGAACATTTCCGGCAGTCCGGGAACAGCCATAAAATCCCGGTAGGGAAGAGGCTGGGCCAGGCCGGCGTAGCTGACGCCGTCCACACCGGCAGGGCAATCCTTCACAAAGAAATTGTTTTCCAGCAAGGAAAGATCCTCGGCCTTTCCGGCGATTGAGCCTGAAAAGCTTTTTGCCTCCGGAATATTTACCATGCTGCAGCAGTCGGTGATGGTGGAGCCATAGCCCGCAATGCCGCCGATCTGCTCCGTTCCCTGAAGGGTGCATTTGGCATAGCAGGAACGGATCACGGCAGTGCTTGAGCCTGCGATGCCGCCGCACATGCGCCCTTCGACGGTTACATTTCCGTTCCCGGTGCATTCCAGGATCATTCCCATGGTCATTTCTCCGGCAATGCCGCCGCTGCGGTCTTTTTTACATTTCACAATGCCCTGATTATCACAATGGCGCACCACCAGCCTTTCTTTGTAGCGGAAATTCAGGGAAATGCCGCTGCTTAAATCCAGTTCGTTTTCCGGGTCCAGATTATTTTCCCTGGAAAGGGAGCCTGCAATTCCCCCCGTATTCAGGTCGCCTTCGATTTCTCCGCGGTTGATACAGTTCATCACCTTGCCGGTAATGTCGCCGGGCCGGTCCTCGACGGAGACATCCTCTAAAAGCTCCTCCGGATCGGGCGTCTCGTACTCCGTGATTATGTCGGTGATCACATGAATCTCGTCAACCACTGCCTGGAAATCCTCCAAAAGCATCTGATTTTCCTCATTTATCATGGCATTCAGAAGCCGCATGTCCGTGGTGATGGCGGTAAAGCTGCCGCTTAAGGAATTTTGCGCGCTGGCCAGACGGTAGCCGGCAAGAGAAGCCCTTTCACTTAGTGTGTCCCGGACGCTGTGCAGTACCCGGGAAGCATCCTGATACAGATTATCCTGTGCTTCGTTCAGATTATCCTCTATTTTATCCCGGTCAATGCTGTCCATAACATCGTCCAGGGTAATCCCTGCGGTGGGAAAAGGCCACTGGTCCTGCCACTGTGCCGGCCAGCCCGCGGCGAAGGGATTGTTGGTGGGGGAGGGCGTCGGCGTCGGTGATTCTGCCGGTATCGGCGTTTCCTGCGGTGATTCTGCCGGTATCGGCGTTTCCTGCGGTGTTTCTGTCGGTGTCGGCGCATCTGCCGGCGTTTCAGCGGGGGACTGCGGCTTGCTGCTGTCCTGGTTATCGGACGAATCGTCAATGCCGTTTCCGTCATCGCTTCCGAGCTGCTGCGGCTCCATGGCGCTGAGATTCTGCGCAAAACGTTTCTCGGGAGCAAAGCTGCCTTCCTGCGTGGAGACGCCTGATGCTGGCGTTTCGGTTGGCACTGGCGTCCCGTCTGGCGACGGCGTCCCGGAGGGCGTCGGTGTTTCAGAGGGCATTGGAGAGCCGGAGGGCGACGGTGAACCGGAAGGCCGCGGCGTAAAGGAGGGCAAAGGCGTAAAAGAGGGCCTTGGCAGTTCATCCAGAAAGTCCAGCGACAATGGCCTTGGGGAGGGAAGTTCTGCCAGATTCGTAAGCTCGGAAATATGCTCCAGATCGCTTCCGGCATCGGAGAGAATCCGGTCAACGGCCTGCTGGGCTCCTTCCACGGAATTGAGTAACTGGCCGATCTGCCCCGTGAGCCTCTCGGAGGTACCGGAGGCGTGGGAGTTCAGCACCGTGAGCAGACCGTGAAGCTTTTCAAATTCGGTATCCAGCTTCTGCAGAGTATCCTCCAGATATTCCAGCTTGCTGCTGGGCTCCATCTGGCCCGCAATGCCGCCAATATCCTTTCTTCCGTATAAATGCCCTGAATTGACGCAGCCCTCAATATAGCCGGTCTGGCTTCCGGCGATTCCGCCGATATTGTAGCCTACGTGCTGATAACCCACAGTCCCCTCGTTGGTGCAGGCCTTGATGATACCGGGATTGCTGCCTGCAATCCCGCCAATGTCCGTGACAGAGGCGGCATTTTCTGTGGTGAGTAAATCCGTGATGGTGGTATCGGTATTGATTTCGGATAAATCAATGCTGTTGTGTTCTGCAGTGAAATTGACGAGGCTTCGATTGACGGAGCCGGTGATACAGCCCTCGTTGCAGCCTGCGATCCCTCCCGCTAAGTGGCGGCCGTTTACCAGGCCGTTTGTGCTGCAGCCGGAAATAATTCCGGTAAGCTCATTGGTTCCGGCGATCCCGCCCACGCGGTCGCCTCCGGTGATATTTCCCGTGCAGTGACAGTCGGAGAGATAGCCCGCATTGGAACCGACAAGCATGGCAAGACCGGAATGAGAGCCCGGGGCCTGGACGATTCCCGATACGTTTAACTGGTAGATCTGGCCGCTTTCCTGTACATAGCGGAAGAGGCCGATGTTACTGCTTCCTCCCTCCAGACTGATTCCGCTGATTGTGTGGCCCTGCCCCAGAAAGCACCCGCCGAAGGTGGGGATGGGAGAAAAATCGGTTCCGCTCAGATCCAGGTCGTTATCCAGCACAAAAACCTTATTTTGCGACCAGGTATCCAGGGTGCAACATTTTGCAAAGGAAAGAAGATCCTCCACATCGGCGATATGTATGGCCTCCGCTTCGGATAAAGGCGGAGCAGAAGGAGCCTGCCCGGCATTCTCCAAAGACGCTTTGGGGCTTTCCGGGTTTCCTGAATTTTGGGCCTTTTCTGAACTTCCCGGCAGGCTGCCGGCAGAAGCCGAGCCGGAGAAAGCGCCGGATAAAAGCATGGAAATCCCAAGAGAAAAGGAAAGTGTTTTGTAAAAAGTTTTTTTTCTGTATTTGTTATTCATGGCTGCCCTCCGTCACGCTTTTGTCAGTGAGCTTTTCCGAATCGTCTGCGGAAGATAAATCCCCGTCGTTTTCTCCGTCCTGTGTGTCTGCCAGGGGCACGGCCTTGCCGGAGATGATAAGGGCCTCCATATCTCCCCGGACAATACCGGTAAAGTTACCTTCTACCACGCCGTTTACGGTTCCGCGGATGTAGCCCTGCACACGGGTGATCCCGGAGAAGGATTTGGGCGTTAGGTTGATTTTGGCCAGCTCAAAGCTGGTACGTTCGATAATCTGATCGCCCAGAACCAGAATCTGGGGAAGGACGCCCAGCACCAGAACGATAGAGATCATGGTGCCCCTGCTCAGGCATACCCCGATGGCGGAGACAATGGGATTGGTGGACATCTGCCCGATCAACGCGGCGGCAGAGGCAAGAATGGAGCCGGAGGTAAAAATCGTGGGGAAGGCCTGGTTCAGGGACTCTATGATGGCCTGTTTGGGCTTCATCTCCTGTTTTAATTCCTTATAATGGCTGGAGATCACAATGGCATAATCAATATTTGCGCCCATCTGGATGGCGTTTACGATCAGATAGCTCAGGAAGAAAAGCGGTTCGTCCTGCAAATAAGGGAAAGAAAAATTAATCCAGATACTGCCCTGGATGACCACAATGAGCAGTACCGGGAGCCCTGCGGAATTGAAGGTAAACAACAGGATAATGATGACAAACAGGGCGGAGAGGATACTGATCAGCAGATTGTCCTGAATGAAAGACGACGACAGGTCATAATCGCTGGTGGAGTTGCCTACCACATACACATTTTTTCCCTCATAAAAGCGTCCGGCCTCCCGGTGGATCACCTTCAGAAAGTCGAAGGTTTCCTGGCTTTCCTCGGGAAGATTCAGGTAGACCACAAGACGGGAATAGCGGTCGGTTTTGAGCTGGAGCCTTGCCTTTTCAAGCTGGTCAAAGAGCTCGTCCAGGGTATCCTGGATTTCTCCCTCCAGGGTAATGTTGCCCGCCTCCATCTGTTCCTTCAAAAACAAAAACATATCAAATAACGGAACCTGATAGTTATTCAGACCGTTCAGGATCTGACCGTACTGGCTGTCGTCCACCGCATAAGCCGAGTACAAAAGGCTTGCCAGCTCGTATTCGATGCCTGCCAGTTCCGAAAATTCCCTGGGATTTAAGGCGTCGGTGAGTACATAGCCGTCCATGGCCTCGATATTGGCAAGGCCCATGGCGGATTTTACCTCCGGATAGCTTTCCAGTGCATGCAGGATAGCGCCCTCCGACTCATAGCTGCCGGAGGGGATGATCACGGCCACCATATTGGAGGTCCCGAAGGTGTTTTTGATTTTCTGATAAGAAATCTGGCTTTCGCTCTGCTTGGAGGTGGTTAAGTCCGTGGAACTGTAACAGTAAGGGCATTTGTTTGCCCAGACGGCGGTTACGGCCACCACCCCGATAAAAAGGAAAGGGACGATAAAGCGCGTCATCACGTCAAACTTCCCAACCAGAGTGATGGAGGGAAGGAGCTTGCGGTGTTTGGTCTTATCGATCAGCTTGCTGAAAAGCATCAGCAGGCCGGGCATTAAGGTAAAGACGGACAAAAGGCTTAAAAGGATGGCCTTAATCAGCACCATGGACAGATCCATGCCGATGCGGAAATGCATGAACGCCAGCGCTGCAAGGCCGGATATGGTGGTGAGGGAGGAAGAGGAAATCTCCGGGATCGCCTTGGACAGTGCGGCAATACAGGCCTCTCTGGCATCCATGGTCTCATGCTCGTCGCTGAAGCGGTGGCAGAGAATAATGGCATAATCGATGGCAAGGGCAAGCTGCAGAACCACGGTTACGGAGTTGGAGACAAAGGAGATGGTTCCGCACAGAAAGTTGGTGCCCATATTGAGCAGGGCGGCGGCCCCGAAGGTGGCGATCAGTACCGGAACCTCCGCATAGGAACGGGAGGTCAGGGTAAGGACAAGTACGATGATGACGGCGGCAATCATGACCACTGCCTGCATTTCCTTCTGCAGCTCCGCCGCAGTATCTGCCCCTACCTCTGAGCTTATGTAAGTATCATAGCCGCCGAGAAGCTCCCGGATCTGCTCCATGGCAGCAACGCTGATCTCGTCTGTGGCCGTGCCGTCAAAGGTAACGTCATAGAGGGCGGAGGTATTTTTGTAGTGCTCAGGGGTGCTGTCAAATTCCGCGCCGGAAACCCCATCCACAGCCTCAATGGCCTCTCTGAGCTCTTCGCCTTTTTGACAGGAAATGTTGGACACCATGACCCTGGCGCTGCCGTAGGTGACGAACTCATCATTCATAATGGTGAGCCCCTGCCTGGTTTCGGTCTCTTCCGGAAGGTAGGCGGTGATGTCATTTTCCACATTGACCCAGCCGGTGGAAAAAACACAGAAGACTAAAGCAAAAATGTAAAGGAGAAAAAACAGGTTCCTTTTGTCCACAATAAAAGCAGCCAGCTTTTCCATAGGGGATGTCCCGCTTTCTTTCATTCAGATCAATCCTTTCTTGGCGAAGATTCTATTGTTTTTCAGAAAAATTATAAAGCACATGATGAGAATAACAATACCCAAAACGGTATATTTGTCCGGTAAATGTCTCTCCGGTGAACTGTGTTGCAATTAAACGGCGAAAGCGTTATAATAAGGCGTATCAAAGAGAAAGTCAAAGGGGATAATCAGGATGCTGCCGAAGATGTTTTTGGCCGAAATGGAGCGGATGCTGGGAGAGGAGTATCAGGCTTTCCTTGCAAGCTCTCGGGAATCGGAAATCCTCTCGCTGAGGGTGAATCTGCTAAAGGGAAGCGCCCAGAAGCTGGCGGAGCAGACGGATTTTTTGCTGGAGGAAGTTCCGTGGGCAAAGGGCGGCTTCTATTACCGGGCGGATGCCCGGCCGGGAAGACATCCCTTCCATGAAGCGGGAGCCTACTACATTCAGGAGGCAAGCGCCATGGCGCCGGCGGCGGCTTTGGGAGCCCGCCCGGGAGAGCGGGTACTGGATTTATGCGCTGCCCCCGGCGGGAAAAGCACACAGCTCGCTTCGGACATGAAGGGAGAGGGGCTTCTTGTAAGCAACGAAATCCATCCCGCAAGGGCCAGAATCCTTTCGGAGAACATAGAGAGAATGGGAATCAGAAACTGCCTTGTGGTAAATCATGAGCCGGCGTTTCTCTCCCGGCGTTTCCCACAGTTTTTTGACAGAATACTGGTGGACGCTCCCTGCTCCGGAGAGGGAATGTTCCGCAAAAGTGAGCAGGCCCGCAGAGAGTGGAGCCCGGAAACGGTAAAGGGGTGCGCCAAAAGACAGACGGATATTTTAGATCAGGCGGCACGGATGCTTAAGGAAGGCGGACGGCTCGTTTATTCCACTTGTACTTTTTCAGTCGAAGAAAACGAGGAAACGGTTCTTTCGTTTCTGGAGCGCCACCCGGAATTTGAGCCGGAGGAAGCAGAGTTTGGCTTTGACCGGAAGGAGGCGGATTCCCTTTACAGGGCAGAGAACGCTCCGCATCTGCCGGGCAGTATGCGTTTTTTCCCCCACAGGGTAAGAGGGGAAGGACATTTTCTCTCCTGCCTGCGCAGAAAGGAAAGCCGGGAAGGAAACGCCCGGGCCGGGAAGGAAGAGAGTTCTGGCTCCAAAAGAAGATTTTCTTATGAAACGGAAAAAGGAATTTCCGAAAAAGAGTACAGAAGCTTTGTCGGGTTTGAGAAGGAGTACCTGACGTCTGGACTGAAAGGGGACTGTGTGAAATTCGGCGAGCAGCTCTATCTGCTGCCGGAGGAAACCCCTCTGCTTAAGGGACTTAAGGTGCTTCGGCCGGGACTGCATCTGGGAGCCGTAAGAAAGGAGCGCTTTGAACCGTCCCATGCCCTGGCGCTTTACTTAAAGCCCGGGGAAACCCGATACCGGTATGAGCTCTCTAAAGAGGAGGCCGGACGGTATCTGAGGGGAGAAACCTTTCCGGCAGAGGGGGAAAAGGGCTGGTATCTGATCACGGTGGGCGGCTATGGCCTTGGCTGGGGAAAGCTTGCCGGAGGAATCATGAAAAACCATTATCCGAAAGGACTTAGAAAATAAAAGGATAGGAGAATGAGGTTATGACAGACGAGAACAAGAAAATGCTGCTGGAGGCAGGAATCGATTTTGACGGGATTGCCACAAGGATTCCTTTAAAGGAGGACTTCCTTTTAAAGATGCTGCGGAAATATCCAAACGAAACCAGCTTTGCAGAGCTTGAAAAAGCAATGGGTGCTAAGGACTACGAGGATGCTTTCAGGCATGCCCACAATTTAAAGGGAGTTACCGGAAATCTGGAGATGGTAAGGCTTCACCAGGTTACCACCGATTTGGTGGAAAAGCTGCGCGCCCACAATTATGAGGGAGTGGAAGAAGACTTTGCGGAAATCAAGAAAGCCCATGTGAAAGCAGTGGAGGCAATAGAGAGCCTTAGCTGACTTTGACCGGAAAGGAAAAGGGAAGGCTGTCGGAATGAAGAATACAAAGAAAAAAAGGTTTGGGGGGCTTCTTGGCATGGCGGCTGCCCTGCTGTTTCTGGGAGGCTGCGGGGCGAATGGGAAAAACGAGAACATCAACGCCGGCATGGAAGCCGTGGCCGCGCTGGAATACGATAATGCGCTTTTAAGCTTTGCCGCCGCAAGAGAAGCGGGGGAGGATCTTCGGCGCATTAACCGGGGAGAGGGGATTGCCTACCTTGGGAAAAGCATGTATGCCGAAGCGGCCCAGGCTTTTGAGAGCGCCCTTTCCTACAGCGACGGCAGGGTAAGCAGTATGGACTATGATATTAATTATTATCTTGCCATCGCTTACTATAAGCTGGGAGAGACGGAAAAGGCAATTGATGTCTACAATGCGATTCTTGCCCTGAAGGAGGGGGAGAAGGACGCCTATTACCTGCGGGGAGCCATCTGGGCGGAGCAGGGGAACATCGAGCAGGCTTCCGCGGATTTTGATTCGGCGATCTTACTGGATCGGTCGGATTATGACAGGCTCATCGATATTTACTGTGTTCTTGCGGATCACGGATTTAAGGATACGGGACTTACCTATCTGCAGACTGCCATGGAAGCAGGGACCAAGGATATGACCAACTACGAAAAGGGCCGTATCTGCTATTATCTGGAGGACTATGAAAACGCCCGCAACTATCTGGAAAAGGCCCGGGACGAGGGGGGATACGAGTCCATTCTTTTTCTTGGAAAGACCTATGAAACCCTGGGGGACAACAATTACGCCATCAGCGTCTACAGTACTTTTCTGGAAAGCCAGGGGCCCAATGCCCAGGTGCTGAACCAGCTGGGGCTCTGCCGGATGCGGACGGGGGATTATGAGGGCGCTTTGAGCGCTTTCCAGGCGGCTAAAAATATAGAGGACAACGGGATGATGCAGGTGCTGCGGATGAACGAGATTGTCGCTTATGAGCGGCTTCACAATTTTAAGGAGGCGGCGTCTTTGATGAACAGCTATTTAAGCAGTTATCCGGATGATGAGGCGGCAAAAAGAGAGTACGAGTTTTTAAAGTCAAGATAAGGGAAAGGAAGCCATATGATAAACCAATTAGTTTCAAAGATCAAAAAGACAGGCGCACCCATCGTTGCAGGGCTTGACCCCATGATGAAGTTCGTGCCGGAGCATATTCAGCAGAAAGCTTTTCAAGAACACGGGGAGACACTGGAGGGGGCCGCAGAGGCAATCTGGCAGTTTAATAAGGAAATTGTGGATCATATTTGTGATATTGTCCCGGCAGTGAAGCCTCAGATCGCCATGTATGAGCAGTTTGGAATTCCGGGCCTTATCACCTTTAAGAAAACCGTGGATTACTGCAAGGAAAAAGGACTTGTGGTGATCGGGGACATCAAAAGAGGAGACATCGGCTCAACCTCCGAGGCCTATGCGGTGGGCCATCTGGGAAAGGTGCAGGTGGGAAGCAAATCCTACAGAGGCTTTGACGAGGATTTTGCCACGGTGAACCCTTACCTTGGTTCGGACGGCGTCAAGCCCTTCCTCAAGGTGTGTGCGGAGGAAAAGAAGGGGATTTTTGTGCTGGTAAAAACCTCCAACCCCAGCAGCGGGGAACTGCAGGATCGGCTGATCGCCGATGCGGGAAGCAGGCCGCTCTATGAGATCGTGGGCGAGCAGGTAAACGGATGGGCCGGGGAACATATGGGAGAAGCTTACAGCTACGTGGGAGCCGTGGTGGGGGCGACCTACCCGGAGATGGGTAAAGCCCTGCGCAGGATCATGCCAAAGAGCTACATTCTGGTGCCCGGCTATGGGGCCCAGGGCGGAAAGGGCAAGGATCTGGTTCACTTCTTTAACGAGGACGGCCTTGGAGCAATTGTCAACTCCTCCCGGGGAATTATCGCCGCGTATCAGCAGGAGAAGTACGCCTCCTTTGGCCCGGAGGGCTTTGGGGAAGCGGCCCGCTCGGCGGTGGAGGATATGAGAGAGGACATCCGGCAGGCCTTAGAGAGCAGGTAGTTAAAATGCAATACTTTATCATATCATTTCAGATCATTTTTCCGATTTTGTTTTTCATGGCGCTGGGAATCGTGATCCGGCAGGCGAAACTGGTCAGCGAGGATGCGTTTGGCCAGATCAACAAGCTGGTCTTCCGGGTCTTCCTTCCGATTAAGCTGTTTTTGGAAATCTATCAGTCGGACTTCGGCAGTGTGTTTCAGCCGAAGCTGATTCTGTACGGGCTGTTGACCGTGCTGGCAATCTATGCCCTGTCCTGGGTGATTGTGGGGCGCTTTGTAAAAGACAGGAGCGACGCCCCTACCCTGACCCAGATGATCTACCGGAGCAACTATGTCCTTTTCGGGCTGTCCATCGCAGAAAATATGTATCCCGGCCAGAATTTGAGCGTGATCTCCGTGATGGCGGCCTTTGTGGTACCCGCCTTTAATATTCTTGCCGTCATCCTGTTCGAGGTGTACCGGGGCGGGGAGAAGCTTTCCATTCCCCATCTCCTGAAGGGAATCGCCAAAAATTCTCTGGTGATCGGAAGCGTTCTCGGACTGCTGGCCAAAGCCATTGGCATCGGGCTTCCGTCCCTTGTGCAAAAGCCGCTGACGGATTTAGGGGCCATTGCAACGCCTTTGGCGATCCTGTGCGTGGGAGCCACCCTGACCTTTGACGCCCTGAAAAAATACAAAAAATATCTTATTCTGGCAACCATGGGCCGGCTGGTGGTGGTACCGGCAATTTCTCTCGGGCTGTCCGTTGCGCTGGGATTTCGGGGAATAGAGCTGGCCGGGCTTTTCCTGATCTATGCCTCCCCGGTGGCAAGCTCCTCTTTCCCCATGGCAAGGGAGCTTGACGGCAACGGCGAGCTGGCCGGGCTGGGGGTTGCCACAAGCAATGTGGCCTGCCTGTTTACCATGTTTTTGTGGATTACGCTGCTGAAGTATTTTGGGCTTTGTTAGAAATGATGGATAGAAGCAGTTGGGAGTGTTATTATTAAGGGTAGTGTAATGTTTTGGCGGAGGGAAGTGGAGTGAAAGATACAGCGGTAGAAATGGCAAAAAGGATGTTGGTGGACAGTATATGGAAAAGCGCCAATCTTGAAGGCTTAGGAACTACTTTTCCTAAAACGGAAGCGATTCTTGCGAATGCCCCTACCACTACAAAAACAGAAGAAGTTTTGTTCGTTATAAATATGAAGCGTGCATGGCAATTTTTGTTGGACAATCTTGAATACCGTAATTGTATTATGCTGCTAAGAGAGTTTGATAAGATTGTGGGAGAGTTGATGTTCAGTTATGCCGGAGAAATAAGAACAATTCCGGTACAGATTGGCGGCACATCCTGGGAACCTGAGATGCCTCATACCGGAATTATTATGGATTCAATCAAAGAAATTGAACAGATCAAGGATGTAGAATTAAGAGCCTTAAAATATTTTTGTTATATCGTACGGACGCAAATGTTTATTGACGGGAACAAACGAGTGGCGCAGTTGATGGCAAATAAAGTGCTTATTGAAAATAATGTGGGAATATTTCAGATACCGATTGAAAAACTTGAGGAGTTCAAGGGAATGCTGATCGAATTTTACGAAACGGGTGATGACAGAAAGATTGTTGGATTTATGAGAGAATTTTGCATTAGACGGGTACGGTAAAAAAGAAGGTCACCAAATCTGACAGGAAGCCATAACAGACATCAAAATGTAAATCGCTGCTAAAAAAATTTACATTTTGATGCTTTTTTTCTGCTTTTTTTGTGTTACCATAGGTGCATAATACGGGAAAATACGTTTGTCCAAGATAGATTGGGAAGTACGGCAAGAGAATTTGCCGTCACCATACATGAGGATGGGTGCCATGAAAACAAAAATTTTGGTAGTGGAGGACGACAGTTCCATCTCGGAGCTGATCTGTATGAATCTGGAGGCAGCAGGCTATGAGCCGCTCCCCTTTACAGACGGGCTCTTAGCGGAGCAGTTCCTGATAGAGACGGGGGCAAATGGCAGGGAGAAAGAGCCGTCCCAGGTACCGGCCCTTGCCCTGGTGGATGTGATGCTGCCGGGCAAGGACGGTTTTGAACTGATGGAGGATTTCCAGAGGGCCGGGATCCCGGTGATTTACCTGACGGCAAAGGACGACGTGCTCTCCAAGGTGCATGGCCTCAAAGCCGGGGCGGAGGATTATATCGTGAAGCCTTTTGAGGTGTTAGAGCTTCTGGTGCGCATGGAAAAGGTGCTCAAAAGGACAGGGCGGAGCCGGAAGATCATTCAGATACAGGATGTGACCATTGACCTGGCAGAGCACAGCGTGAGTAAAAACGGGGAGAGGGTAGCGCTAAAGCCGCTGGAATATGAACTTTTAGTCACGCTGGCAGGCAGCAGGAACGTGGCCTTTTCCAGGGAAGAGCTTTTAAACCGGATCTGGGGGACGGATTATGTGGGAGAGACCCGGACAGTGGACGTACATATCGGGCAGCTTCGTAAGAAGCTGGGATTTCATAAGGTGATACGGACGATTTCCAAGACAGGCTATCGGCTGGAGGATTTGGAGTAAATGAAGCTTTGGATCAAATTAGCGCTTACCACGGTTCTGGTACTTCTCGCCGCCACCCTTTCTACCGGAGCGGCGGTGATCTACCAGGCCCTTTTATATAACCAGGAAAAAACCATGGAGAGCGGCCGCCAGCAGCTCTCATCAACGGCCTATGCCCTTGCAAGGGAACTGGAAAACGGCCCGCTGAAGGGGTACAGCCAGGCTACTAAGAATTCCTACATTAATTATACCATGAAGAAGTTCGGGGTATCCGAATATGTCCTCATTGAGGACGGAAAGGTTCTTTGCAATATGACGCCCTTTGAACTGGCAGATGCCGGGGATGAAAGGTGGAGACAGGAGGGAGGCTACATCATCATCCAAAAAAGACAGGAGCAGTATATCCTGATCGGAGGGCAGGCCGTACCTACCTCGGATAAAAGCTCCTACACGCTTGTGCGGGTACAGGATATATCCGGCCTCTATCAGGACATGAAGAGGCAAATGGTTTTTGGCCTCTGGATTCTGGCAGGCGCGGCCGGGGTGGCCATGGTTCTCATTTTTTTGTTGACCAGGCGGATCCTGCGGCCTCTGCGGGAACTCCAAAAAGCGGCAACCGACATCAGCGAAGGAAATCTTGGGCGCAGGGCAAATGTGCGGACCAAGGACGAGATTGCAGTGGTGGCCAGGGCCTTTAACCGTATGGCGGAGAGGGTCGAGAGCCAGGTGACAGAGCTTTCCCGGGTGTCCGAGCAGCGCAGGCAGATGCTGGGCAGCCTGACCCACGAGCTGAAAACGCCCATGACCTCCATCATCGGCTACTCCGATACCCTGCTCCACGTAAACGTCAAGAAGGAACAAAGAGAGCGGGCGCTCTGGCATATCAGGGAGGAATGCAGCCGGTTGGAGCGGCTCAGCAGCAAGCTCATGAACCTTATGGGTCTATACGAAAATGACAGTATTTCCATGGAAGAAATTTCCATAGAAACCCTTTTCCACCGGGTGGCTCAGATAGAGAAATACCATTTGGAGCAGATGGGTATGACACTGGAGGTGACCTGCTCTATGGGAAAAAGAAGAGTGGACAGGGATTTGTTTGAAAGCCTTTTGGTCAATCTCATCGACAACGGCGCAAAGGCCAGCAGGGAGGGGGATAAGATCTTCCTGGAATCTGACAAAAACCGGATCACGGTGCGGGATCAGGGGTGCGGGATCCCGGAGGAGGAAATCGGCAGGGTCACGGAGGCTTTCTATATGGTGGATAAGGCCCGAAGCCGTAAGGCGGGAGGCTGTGGCCTGGGGCTGGCGCTCTGCGTCATGATCGCCCGGATCCACGGGGCCAGGATGGAGATCGAGAGCAAGGTAGGACAGGGGACGGCGGTCTCGGTGATTTTTTCGGATTGAGATACGGGAGTGCAGGGAGATTTACAAAATTTTTACATTTTGCTGAATACCTTTTACCGGAAGAAGGGTTATGGTATTACTGCACCCCAGGACAGACAATTTCCTGGCGGAAGTAAAACATAACCGGAGGATGATCAGGATGAAAAAGAAAAAAGCGGCAATATTGGGAACGGCGGTATGCCTGTTTTCCCTGGCTCTGGCAGGCTGTCAGGACAGCGCCCAGACACAGGAGGAGATCGTGACGCCAAGGCAGGAAGAGAGCCAGGAGGGACAGGAAGAAGAAGCTATGCCAGAGAGCGCCGGAGCGGATGGGACAGGGCAGGCGGATACGGAAAGCTCCGTGACGGGAGCCATTGCACAGCAGGTTCAGGCCCCGGAGAGTTATAGCTGGGAGAGCAGCGATGGGCCGGTCAGTGTGAAGGTGGACGCTCCCATTGTGATTCCACAGGGGGAAGGCTTTAAAACCTGGCAGGTACAGAGCCGGGTGTTCACTCAGGAGGATTATGATAAGGTAAGCCAGGTGCTTTTAAACGGAGCGGAGCTCTGGAACAGGGACGAAAAGCTGATGGAGGCCTCCCACGGGTTTACTGCGGCGGAGATTGACGCACGGATCGCGCAGCTTGAGGCAAGAAAGGAAGAATATGAGGCCCAGGGCTTTGAGGGGACAGTCAAGGACGGTTCGAAGAACCAAAGCATAGACGAGCAAATAGAGGAATGGAAAAGGCTCAGGGAAAATGCCCCTGAGGAACTGTCAGTGGTGACGGTTCCGGCAGTGGTTTCCTATACGGAAAATTCGGAGTACAATGAGGAAAACTGGCTGCAAGGCATGGCCAGCGTGGAGGGACGGGATTTTTTTGTTTCCCTGGACAATAATCTGCGCGACGACTGGCGATGGATTAATTTTGAAATCAGGTGCGAGGAAGCAAACAGCAATTTCATTAATGTAGCGGACGAGACGAGCCCGGCGGCAGCAGAGCTTTCCAGACAAGACATCAAAGGAATGGCCCAGGAAGCCATGGAAGCCATGGGATTTACGGATTTTGCGGCGGCAGGGGAGGAATTTTTCAGCGCCTTTTCCGGGGACGAAAGTGCGGAATCCCAGATCGCCACAGTGGATCAGGTTGGATACGGCGTTTACTTTACCAGGCTTCTGGAAGGAATACCGGTGACCTATACTCATGCAGGCGGCAGCAGCATGGAGGAGGATGAGGATGTGGCATGGCCCTATGAAAATATCTGGCTGATCTATACAAAGGAGGGTTTTGTCAATTTCCAGTGGATTGACCCTTACCAGATTGAGAAGGAGTCCGATGAGTATGTGTTTCTTCTTCCCTGGTCGGAGATACAGGGAATCTTTGAGGAAATGCTGGTCAAAAAATACAGTGATTTCTTCGCGGACAACAAAGACGTTACGGTGAGTTTTGATATTAATGAAGTACGCCTTGGCTATATGCGCGTGATAGAAAAAGGAAATGTTTTTGAAGGGCGCATGGTTCCGGTGTGGGATTTCTTCGGAAGCGAGACTATCAACTATCCTGATATATCAGAGCCTTATGTAATAGAAGGCCCCTATGAGAGCTGGCTCACCATCAACGCCATGGACGGCACCATCATAGACCGGGAACTGGGCTATTAAGGAGAGCCAGGGAAAATTGCCATACATACTTATGAGAGGAAACAGAGGATGAACAGGAAAAAGGCGCTGTGCATCTGTGTGTCAGAGAAGAAAAACGGCAGAGGGGAAGGGATTTCCCACTACATATGCAAAATACTGGAGGAAAATCTGGCAAAGAAGAGGATTGCGGCTGCCACCATTGATCTGCGGGAAGCTTCCCTTACCCCCTGCGACGGCTGCGGCAGATGCGCAAGGGAGCAGCGCTGCGGGACAGATGCGGATTTTAACAGGATCAGCGATCAGGTATTGGAAGCAGACTATCTCTTTTTTGTTTCCCCTCATCACGCCCCTGTCCCTGCCAGGTTATGTATGTTCCTGGAAAAAGTGGAACGGCTTGCCTTTCTCTACAGGCCGCCGGAGCCGTCCTGCCAGCCGGAGCTTTCCGAAAAGCCGGATCTGCCCTGCCGGCAGGAGCCTTACAGAAAGCTGGCAGGGATTATCTCCCACACAGAAGGAGGGGAGAAAGAACTTATGGTCTGTAAAGCAATGGTCAACGATACCATTGCAAATGTCCTGGAAACCGTGGGATTTAAGGTGGTTCCCTTTAATTCCCGATGGAATACGGGAATTGCGTTTGTGGCGGCCACAGAGAGCCGGGGAAAGGGGAAAGTCCCCAGGAAAGTCCCCGGAAACCTTTCCGGGAAGTTTTGCGAAAACTCACCCGAAAATGATCCTGTTCCGGGATATGACTGGGGGAAGATAGCGGAAAAGACGGGAATGTATGTGGAGATTGTGGTGCAGACTTCCCGGACTCTTTATGCGATTCTGTAGCGATTGGCTTTACACCGTTCACATTATTAGCCATTATGGTTTCCCAGCACATTGTCTGACAACACGAAAAGTAACAATAAATAGTCCTTACAGCTATGAGGAAACTTGTAGCTGTATTTTTTGCTAATATGTGGTAAACTATCTTTTGGAGGGTGTGTGCGGATGGCGGGAATGGATGTTCGAACACACGCTGGAAAAGAAGGAGGATGGCTATGCTGGAATTTAAGTATGATACCCAATTACTGATCGAGGGTGAGGATTTGGACGAGGATGTGATCTCCGAGTATTTCACCGAAAATTTTAAGGGCGACTGCCTGCTGGCGGTGGGGGATGAAGAACTGATCAAGATTCATTTCCACACCAACGAGCCCTGGAAGGTGCTGGAATATTGTTCCACCCTGGGAGAAATTTATGATATTGTGGTGGAGGATATGGACAGGCAGTCCAGAGGATTAAAGGGATAGAGCGTGCCCGTGGCCATAGCCTATGGCCATAGCCTATGGCTAAGGATTTGTAAACAGGAGTAAGCAAAAGACATATGGAGGAAGGAGCGAAAATGAAATTTTCAGAAATGCCGTACAAACGGCCGGAATTGGAAGAATTAAAAAAGCAGATGGAGGTATTGATCGGGGAACTGAAGGGGGCGGAGAACTTTCAGAAGGCGATGGATACCTTCATGAAGATGGAGACCCTGGAAAAGAGCATCGAGACCCAGCACCGCCTGGCCCATATTAGGTATGATATTAATACGAAAGACGCTTTTTATGAGGAGGAAGTGAAGTTCTGGAACGGCGCTCTGCCCCAGCTGCAGGAATATCAGCAGAAATGGACAAAGGCTATGTTGGAGAGCGCTTTCAGACCACAGTTCGAGAAGGGATTCGGCAACGTCCTGTTTTTGAATGCGGAGATTAGTTTGAAAACCTTCTCCCCGGACATCATACCGGAGCTGCAAAAAGAAAACGATTTGTGCCAGGAGTACACCAAACTGATTGCCTCTGCACAGATTCCCTTTGAGGGAAAGACCTACACACTTTCCCAGCTCACTCCCTTTAAGACGGACAGCGATGATGCACGGCGGCTGGCTGCCTGGAAAGCGGAAGGGGCGTGGTATAAGGAGCATCAGGACAAGCTGGATTCTATCTATGACGAGCTGGTAAAGCTCCGGGATACCATGGGGAGGAAGCTTGGTTTTGACGGCTACACCCAGCTTGGCTATTACCGGATGCAGAGAAACTGCTACGACAAAAACGATGTGGAGAAATTCAGGGAGAGCGTGGTGAAATATCTGGTACCTGTGGCAAGCGAGGTTTACAAAAAGCAGGCGGCAAGGCTTTCCAAGGAATATCCCATGAGCTTTGCGGACAACGCCCTGGCTTTCCGCTCCGGAAATGCAAGGCCTGCAGGGACGCCGGATGATATTCTGATGCAGGGCAGGAAGTTTTATGACGAGCTTTCTCCCGAGACCAGCGCTTTCTTCCGCACTATGCTGGAGGGAGAGCTTTTGGACGTGCTTTCCACCGAGGGTAAAGCGGGTGGAGGATACTGCACCAGCCTTCCGGATTACCAGGTGCCCTTTATTTTTGCAAACTTTAACGGTACCCAGCATGATGTGGAGGTGGTAACCCATGAGGCGGGCCACGCTTTTGCCGCATGGCTGAACAGGGACCGCGTGCCCCTGGATACGGTATGGCCGTCTCTGGAAGCCTGTGAGGTACATTCCATGTCCATGGAATTTTTTGCCTGGCCCTGGGCGGAAGGGTTCTTCGGGGCCGATACCCGAAAATTCCGTTATACCCATTTGTCCGACGCTTTGACCTTTATCCCCTACGGAACTATGGTGGATCATTTCCAGCACATTGTATATGAAAAACCGCAGATGACCCCGCAGGAGCGTCACGGGGTATGGAAGGAGCTTTTGGGAGTTTATATGCCCTGGATGCGTCTGGACGGGGAGATTCCTTTCTACGCTGAGGGCGAGGGCTGGCAGAGGCAGCACCACATTTACACCAGACCCTTCTATTATATAGATTATTGTCTGGCACAGACCGTTTCCCTGCAGTTCTGGGCTAGAATCCAGAAAGACTCCCAGGATGCCTGGAAGCATTACATGGCCTATGCAAAGCAGGGGGGCAGCGCCGTGTTTACGGATCTTTTGAAGAATGCGGAGCTGGTCAGCCCCTTTGAGGAGAGCTGCCTCAAGGAAGTATGCGCCGCCGCCAGAGAGTGGCTGGACGCCTATGATCTGACAGGATTGGAATAGGAAAGTGCCTGTGCATTTTTGCAAATCCGGACTTTGAAAGGAGCATGGTTACAAGATGGCAAGACAGAAGAAGTGGGGGAAAAAGGGCTATCTTCAGGATTTCAAGGGAAATCAGAAGGAGGGCTATGTCTACACAGGAGCTTACTGGCAGGCCGATGAAGCCCTCCGGAAACCTCTTCTGACAAAGCTGTGGGCAGGGCAGGGGATAGGGCTTGCGGCCGCCCTTCTGCCCGGCTTTTTTACTACGGCGGGGCTGCAAAATACCTTTTATGTGATTCTGCCCTATGTGTTTTGGCTGATCTGTAATTTTTACCTTGCTTATCTGCTGGGAACCCTGACCTTTGCAGGTAATCCCATACGGAATTATCTTTTTGAACGCACGGTGCTGCGGTTTTGCCCCTGGGCCGCGGCGGCTCTTGCGGGCGCCGGACTGACGGCTCTTGGCCTTTTGATCTTTTTATCGAGAGGGGGCACAGGGCAGGGGGCAGGACTCTGTTTCGCCTGCTTTGTCCTGCAGGGAATGAGTTGTTTCCTTATAATAAAGAGTAATATCGCAGAGCCATGGATAAAAGTTCCACCGGAGAGTAAATAAGAGCCTGGACGGCAAAAGAAGAGCCGTCCGGGCTCTTTTTTCGCTATTTTCACTCAAAAAACGCCGTCCCGGAAGAAAAAAACTATTGACAAACCATCCGCTGAATGTATATCATAATTATGTTGTGTTCGTATACAACATACAGTTGTATTTCACCCGTTCACAACAGAAGGTTATTAAAATTCAGAAGGAGGTTTTATGAAAATGAAATCCGCAAAGAAACTTTGGGCTTTGCTGCTCGCCTTTGTGATGGTTCTTTCACTGGCAGCCTGTGGCGGCTCCGGCGATACGTCTACTCCGGATACCGGCGATGCGGCGGCAGAAGAGAGCGATGCGGCAGATTCGGAAGAGGCTGATGCCGACACCGAGGACGCATCAGGGGAGGAGAGCACAGCGCCTGCAAACGATACGCTGGTTACTACCGTGGAGCAGGGACTGGATGGTAAGTTTTCCCCGTTCTTTGGCTTATCCGCCAATGACGTTACCATCTGGGAAGCAACACAGGCCTATACCATTGAGGTTGACCGTGTGAGCAACCCGATCATGGCAGGTATTGAGGGCGAGACCCGTGAGTACAACGGAACCGACTATACCTATTACACCGCTTCCGATATGGTGGTTACCGAGAATGAAGACGGAACCGTGTACTATGACATCACCATGCGTGACGACATCAAGTTTACGGACGGAACCACAGCGGACATTGATGACGTAATCTTCGCAATGTATGTTTACCTTGATCCTACTTACGATGGTAACTCCACTCTGTTCTCTACCGCTATTGAGGGTATTGAGGAGTACCGTTCCGGTATCGAGCCTCTTTATTCTCTGCTCCTTGCGGCAGGAGAGGACAATAGCGATTTTACTTATTGGGATGAGGCAACCCAGACCGCGTTCTGGTCAGAGGGACTTCCTGCGGCAGGAGATGCTTTTGCTCAGTCCATTCTTGACTACTGTGTAAATCAGGGTTATGCGGCGGCTACCGATCCGGTTGAGACCATCGCTCCCAACTGGGGCTTTGAGGGACTTCCTGAGGGCGCTACCGTTACCGATTTCTTTAATGCAATGCTGGAAGCATATGAGGGAGATTACAATGCCCTTTCCGACAGCGAAGCAGCAAGCGGAAGCATCTGGAGCTATATGGATCCCGCTTATCAGGTGGGTGTTGAGACCGGCGAATCCGCTCCCAACGTTTCCGGTATCCAGCGTACAGGAGATTACTCCATGCGTATCGTAGCTTCTCAGGTTGACGCTACCATGATTTACCAGCTCGCGATTCCCATCACTCCCATGCATTACTATGGTGATGAGAGCCTCTATGACTATGACAACAACAAATTCGGTTTTGTAAAGGGTGACCTTTCCGGCGTGAAGTCCAAGACAAGCGCACCTATGGGAGCAGGCCCTTATATCTTCAAGGAATACTCCAACGGTGTGGTTTACATGGATGCCAATCCCGATTACTTCAAGGGAGCGCCCAAGGTTCCTCACTTAAACTTCATGGAAGCAGCGGAAGCCGATAAGGTTACCGGTATTACTGCAGGTACTATGGATATTTCGGATCCCAGCTATTCCACGGATATTGCTTCCCAGGTTGCTGATATTAACGGATCAGAGGAACTGGAAGGCCCTGTAATTACTACCAGACTGATCGATTACCGCGGATATGGTTATGTAGGTCTTGCTGCTAACAACGTAAAGGTTGGAAACGACGGTTCTTCCGAAGAATCCCGTAACCTGCGTAAGGCTATTGCAACCGTAATCTCCGCTTACCGTGATGAAGGTATTGATTCCTATTATGGAAATACCGCTTCCATCATTAACTATCCGATTTCCAACACCTCCTGGGCAGCACCTCAGGTTACGGACGACGGTTATCAGGTAGCTTACTCCGTAGATGTAAACGGTGACCCGATCTACACAGAGGGAATGTCCACAGAAGAGAGATATGCAGCAGCTCTTGAAGCGGCTCTCGGGTATTTTGAAGCAGCCGGCTTTACCGTTGAGGACGGCAAGGTTACTGCAGCTCCCGAAGGCGCTAAATTAGAGTATCAGGTAAACATCGGCGCAGGCGGTGCAGGAGATCATCCTTCTTTCCTGATTCTCAAGAATGCTGCTGATGCTTTTAAGACCATCGGTATTACTCTCACCGTGAACGACCTTGCAAATTCCAGTGATCTGTATGCTTCTTACCAGACCGGCGTTGCCGAGATGTGGTGTGCGGCATGGCAGGCAGGTACCGACCCGGATATGTATCAGCTTTATCATTCACAGGGTTCTACCAACTACTATCAGATCGATGATGAAGAGCTGGATGAGCTGATCGAGGCAGGACGTCTTTCCACAGACCAGACCTATCGTAAGGGCCTTTACAAGGCAGCCATGGAGATCATCATGGATTGGGGCGTAGAGCTTCCGGTTTACCAGAGATCCGAGTGTGTCATGATTTCTTCTGAGCGTGTGAAGACAGACAGCCTTCCTAACGACATGACTCCTTACTGGGGATGGATGAATGAGGTTCAGAATATTGAACTGAAATAATAAGGATTTGCGTTCGACAGAATAATTCAATATTTATAATTCGACCGAACCGGGAATCTGTGTGATATCCCCTGCTCAATGGGGCAGGGGATATTTTTAACATTTTGACATAAATCCCCAAGTTTGCAACGCTAACTTGTAAACGAACTCCGCTCGTTTTTTGCAGCATGACAGAGAGCTTCCCAACGGAATGAGAGGGGCGGCTGTCTGTTGCGCTGTACCTGATTCGCAACGAGCATACTACAAGGAATAATAAGGAGGGATTTTTTTGCGTAATTACATTATCAAGCGTATTTTGCTGTCCATCCTCATTTTGTTTAGCGTAACATTTATTATTTACGCTATCCTGCGTTGTCTGCCTGCGTCCTATGTGGAGACTATGGCCATGCAGCTTTCAACAGCGCCGGGGGCAAAGCCCTATGATGAGTGGATTGCACAGTTAAATGCATCTTATGGTCTGGATAAGGGTATTCTTGCCGGATACCTGGTGTGGCTGGGAGATTTTGCTTCCGGAAACTTTGGCGACAGTTGGAAGTTTACCGTTCCCGTGATCGAGAAGTTCAATGATGTGATCTGGCTTTCTTTTGTGATGGGAGCGATCGCATTTGTGCTGGAGCTGGTAATTGCCATTCCGCTGGGAATCATTGCGGCTACCAAGCAGTATTCCAGGGCGGACTATGCCATCACAGCCGGAGCTCTTGTGGGAATTTCCCTGCCCACTTTCTTTTTTGCCACGCTGTTGAAGCTGGTTTTTGCGGTAAAGCTTCAGTGGTTTGACGTGTCCGGCCTGGTGGGCAGAAATTATGCCCAGTTGGATTCCTGGGGGCAGTTTATGGATAAGGCCAGCCATCTGGTGCTTCCCATTACAACTCTGGTAATCGTGTCGATCGGTTCGCTGATGCGTTATACCCGTACCAATATGCTTGAAGTGTTGAACGCAGATTATATAAGGACGGCAAGGGCGAAGGGCTTAAGCGAGAGCAAAGTGATTTATAAGCATGCTTTCCGCAACACCCTGATTCCTCTTGTGACGATTGTAGGCGGTTCTCTTCCCGGGCTGTTTTCGGGCGCTTTGATTACGGAAACCATTTTTTCCATTCCCGGTATCGGCTTTACATCCTATCAGGCCATGGTAATCGGTGATATTCCGTTTTCCATGTTCTACATGTCATTTATGGCTGTACTTACCCTTGCAGGGAATCTGATTGCCGATATTTTGTATGCGGTGGTAGATCCCCGTGTACGGATTGCGTAGAAAGGAGGCCTTGGAATGTCTGATAACAAAAATTATAATAAGCAGGATGAAAATCAGAAAGAGCAGTTCTCCTTAAACGACGACCGAAGGGTGAAAACCCTTTCGCCGGGAGCGCTTGTTATGAAGCGGTTTTTCAGAAACCGTCTTGCAGTGCTTGGACTTGCCATGCTGGCTGTCATGTTTATCTTTTCCTTTATCGGCGGTATGATCTCCCCCTACAGGCAGGATGAGCAGTTCTATACTTACACCTTCCTTGAAAAGGAATATGTGGCCGTGACCAGAAACGAGGATTTCCGTTATATTGCCGCCGAGGGGAAGGAATTTGGTTCTGCCGCCCAGGCACAGTTTTTGCTGGCCCAGATGACAGGAAAGGAAGAATTTTCCTACAAGGATGTGGACTATCAGGTAACCCAGGAGGGGACGGATTTTTACTCTCTTTCCTCTGACGGAGAGGTGATTGCCATTGCGTACAAGGATATTGTAAACGCGGAGGACGGGATGGATGAGCTCCCCTTTGCCGTAAAGCACAGCGCCCTTGCCGCCTATTCTAATGAAAAGACAGGAGCCTTTGAGGCGGACGGTACGGAATATGAATTAGATGATGCGGGAAATATTATAGAGAACGGCCAGGTGGTCGGCTACATCAGTCGGTTTGTGGTACAGTCCAAGGAAAACGGCGTGGTAATTTCCAGAGCTTTCAAGGAACATCTGGAAGAAGCTCTGGATGAGGACGCGGAGGAATTTATTTATACGGGAGAGGACGGAGTAGAGCATAACTATACCATCGCTTACGACGCTTCCGCCAAGGTCTGGTCTGTAATGCAGGAGACAGAAACCTACGTTTATAATCAGTATTCTCAGCCTTCCGGAGAACATCCTTTGGGAACGGATACCAACGGCATGGATATGCTGACCCGTCTGATGTACGGCGGGAGGGTTTCTTTGATCATCGGTTTTATCGTCGTAATCATAGAAACGGTATTAGGGGTTGTCCTGGGAGGAATTTCCGGATATTTCGGCAAGTGGGTTGATAACCTGATCATGCGTATTGTGGATATTTTCTACTGTATCCCTTCTATGCCCCTGATCATTATCCTGGGCGCTGCCATGGACGGTATGAGAGTGGATCCCCAGATCAGAATGCTGTATCTGATGCTGATCCTTGGCTTTTTGGGGTGGCCCGGTATTGCCCGTCTGGTGAGAGGACAGATCCTTTCTCTGAGAGAGCAGGAGTTTATGACGGCGGCGGAGGCCTGCGGCATCAGCGTGTCCAGGCGGATCTTCAAGCACCTGATTCCCAATGTAATTCCCCAGCTCATCGTTACCTGTACCATGAGCCTTGGTTCCATCATTCTTACGGAATCCACCCTGTCTTTCTTAGGACTTGGCGTTAAGTTCCCCTTTGCATCCTGGGGAAATATTATCAATGACGTAAATAATGCCTATGTGCTTACTAATTACTGGTTCATCTGGATTCCTGCCGGGTTCTGTATCCTGATTTCCGTGCTTGGTTTTAACTTTGTGGGCGACGGTCTCCGAGATGCCTTTGACCCGAGAATGAAGCGATAAGAAAGGAGAAGTGAACATGGCTAAGAATAAACCGGAAGGTTATCTTTCCGCGAAGGAATCCCGCCGGATTTCCAAAGAAAACCGCCGCATTACCAATCAGTTTGAGAAGGAACGCAAACGCAAGAATGTGCCGGAGTCCGAATACACTACAACCATGCACAATCCTGACAACGCGGTGGAATTCGACAATCTCCACACTTATTTCTTTACGGATGCGGGCACTGTGAAGTCTGTGGATGGGGTAAGTTTTGAGGTTCCCATTGGCAAGACGGTTGGAGTGGTGGGAGAGTCGGGTTGCGGCAAGTCAGTGACCAGTCTTTCTCTGATGCAGCTCATCCAGCGCCCTCAGGGACAGATTGTGGAAGGCGAGATTCGCCTGAATTTAGGAAATAATAAGGCTTACAATATTGTCAAAACGCCCAATGATAAGATGAAGGATCTGCGGGGGAATTATGTTTCCATGATTTTCCAGGAGCCCATGACCAGCTTAAATCCTGTGTTCCGTATCGGAGAGCAGGTGGACGAGGTTATCGCCCTTCATGAGGAAAAAGGAAAAGATGAGATCAAGGCCAGGACCATTGAGCTGCTTGAGATGGTGGGAATCGCCAACAGCGAAGGGGTGTATCAGATGTATCCCCACGAGCTTTCCGGCGGTATGCGTCAGAGGGTCATGATCGCTATGGCTCTTGCCTGCAATCCCAAAATTATTATCGCGGACGAACCTACCACGGCGCTGGATGTGACCATCCAGGCACAGATTCTCGATCTGCTGCGGAATCTGAAGGATAAGATCAATTCCTCCATTATGCTGATCACCCACGATTTGGGCGTGATTGCGGAGATGGCGGATTATGTGGTGGTTATGTACGCCGGAAGAGTGGTGGAGAAGGGAACGGTGAGAGACATCTTTACCAATCCTTCCCATCCCTATACCATCGGACTGATGGCCTCCAAGCCTGTGGTGGGCAAGCAGGTGGACAGACTTTATTCGATTCCAGGCAAGGTTCCCAACCCGGTGAATATGCCCAACTACTGCTATTATAAGGATCGCTGCGAGATGTGCGTACAGGGCTGTGAGGGAGAATATCCGAAGGAAATCAGCCTGTCCAAGGATCACAAAGTGAGCTGCTATCGTTTTTATGACGGAAAGGGGGAGAAATAAATGAGCGAATCCAATACCGCTGCCAAGAGCAGCACTGCGCCTGTAACCTATGATCCCCAATATATTCTGATGGTCAATGACCTGAAAAAGCATTTTCCCATCAAGGGCGGCATGGTTTCAAGAACCGTGGGTTATGTGAAGGCTGTGGACGGAGTTACCTTTAATCTTAAGCGGGGTTCAACCATGGGACTGGTGGGAGAGTCCGGCTGCGGCAAGACCACCACGGGACGTACCATTCTGCGTCTTTCGGGAGAAAAAACCGGCGGGCAGGTGCTCTTTAACGGAAAAGAAGTTTATGATTTCTCACCCAGGGAGATGCGCAGTCTGCGAACCAAAATGCAGATTATTTTCCAGGATCCCTTTTCCAGCCTTTCCCCCCGTCTGCCCGTAGGCGAGATTATCGGAGAGGCGGTGAGAGAGCACGGGCTGGTGAGTAAGGGAGAATTTCAGGATTATATCGATCAGGTCATGGATAACTGCGGCCTGCAGCCCTTCCACAAAGACCGTTATCCCCACGAGTTTTCCGGCGGGCAGAGGCAGCGTATCTGTATTGCCAGAGCCCTTGCCTTAAATCCGGAGTTCGTGGTCTGCGACGAGCCCGTGTCGGCTTTGGATGTGTCCATTCAAGCACAGATCATTAACCTTTTGAAAGACCTGCAGGAGCAGTATAAGCTGACTTACCTGTTTATCTCCCACGATCTGAGTGTGGTGGAGCATATTTCCGATACGGTTGGCGTTATGTATCTGGGAAACCTTGTGGAGTACGGAGCCACGGAGGATATTTTCAGGCATCCTTTGCATCCTTACACAAAGGCATTGTTTTCCGCAATTCCTGTTCCGGATCCGGACGCGAAGATGGACCGTATCGTGCTGGAAGGCACCATTCCTTCTCCGGCCAATCCGCCCTCGGGCTGTAAGTTCCATACCCGTTGCGCCAACTGTATGGCAAAATGTAAGGAAGTGGCGCCCCAGCAGAAGGAGATCGAGCCGGGACACTATGTGGTGTGCCATCTGTATGACGACAAATGAGCCACAAAAGAGACTTTGAGGACGACGGCCGTACCATAGCGGATATGAGCGGACTGGGCGATGCTCATCCTGAAAAGTGGGGAAGCATTCGGGGAGAGGGCGCATATCGAGGCGCAGATGAAAGCGCAAGTACGGGCAGACCTCGGGAAAATGAGCTCCATGAGCGCCGGCCCTGGGAGGACGCCCCCTTTACCTGGAAAGAACGTTTCCATTATATGGGAGCCGCCTTAGGGGCCGCCCTGCTGATCGCCTTTGCCTTTCTCGGCGGGCTGGCGGTGGTGATCTGGCTGATTACCCTTTACGGGAGGTAAGGTAGTATAAAAGAGACCGGAAAGCTTGAAGGGGCGCAGCAGTAAGGTTGCGCCCTATTATACGTGATCCGACCGGCGGCTCACGTTTCAGAGATGTTTTATGACAAGACGGGAGGACAGCAGGGAAGGAAAAGCGGAACCATTATTATAAAACGGTACTGTGGATGCTTACAGGGGTATTTCTTCTGACAGGCTGTTCGGATAACATGGTACGGCGGAGAGCGTATTATCGGAAGAAAAAGCAGCTTTTCAGAGGGAAAGCGTATCGCCGGAGGAGGAAAGAATATTGCCGGAGGCCGAAGAGGACGAACCGAAAATCGAACCGGAAGCCGCTTCCTTGGAGGTGGAGAAAGAAGAGATTACCGAGGGTGTGACAGGAACCCCGGAGATAATTGAGGCAGACTGGTCAGACTTTTTTGACGGGTTGAATGGTGCGGCGGTTCTATATGATGAAGCTGACAGACAGTATACAATATGTAACAGCGAGCTTGCCACCACCAGAAGATCACCCTGTTCCACCTTTAAGATTATTTCTTCTCTTGTTGCTCTGGAAAACGGGAATGGGCAAGGTGGAGGACGTGGCGGTTGACGCGTGGTTTACCGGATTCGCAGAGACGGCTGAGGGAAAACGGTATTTTTGCGTTTATCTTGGGAGAACGGACGGCAGAGAAGTATCCAGCACGCTGGCAAGGGAGATTGCCATTCGGATTTTGTGATTACTGCTTTGCCTGAATGGGGGTATAATAGTCCATTTGTTCGTATCCCATAATTTTTTGCGCAAGCGGCGATGTGATAATATTTCCCAATTCAGGGCGTAAGGTATCGCGTTCAAACCCGTTTTCACTCAGGAATTTGTCTATCTCACGATTCATACGATCCTTATCCGTCTTTTGGTCTATGTCCGTTGCAACAGCATAAAGGCCTCCCTGGAAATCGATTATTTCCAATTCCGGCGGAACCGTCATTCCCTCTTCATACATATACAGCCAGACAAATCCGTCTCCTGCCCAATACAGAAAATCTTTCGGAAAAAGGCTGCGTTTTTGAGAAGAGAACCATTCCTCAAAAACGGAAAGTTCCCTTCTCCAAACATCCCTTTTCCCGATGAAACCATCTTACAGGCGGGCATTTCATAAATTCTTATCCCTTGCATTTGATTGCCTCCAAACCAGTTTTTCTAAAATTATTTTTGCTGCGTTCACGTTTTCAATATACCTCAGCGGCGTTACAAAAAATGAACTTTTTTTATCATTTTGAGAAGAAAATCATTTAACATAAGGATGTCTGGCTAAGCCTGGCATACTTATATGCTTTTTTAAAGGCATGTAAAATTCAAAAAGGCAATACTCACCGTCAAACTCATCCATATCTATTTTTTCCAGATGGATCTCTGCGGGCGGGTCTTCCGTATTGCAATATCTGCCTATGGCAGCATACATATCATGTGCGGTTTCCTGTGAAATCTCCCTGTAATGATGCCTGCCGATGTAATGGAATTTTACACAGGGATATCCTCCAAAAGAGTCTGCCATCATACCCTCAGGGATTCGATTCGTATGATGACACTCTACTGCGGTCATGTACTTTGAGTACAAATATCCTTCCCCAAGATGATGGGTCAGTCCGTAAAATACATGATTGTTTGTAACTTCATGAATCATTTGCCTTTGATTATCCCAGAAGTCTAATGCAACTTTCGGACAGAGCCACGCCGAGTCATGATAAGGAATGTCATGCTCTGTTCCGACAAGCGAAATTTCAGGAAACATGACAAACTCAGGGCCAAATAATAAGCTGCTACCACACATGTATCCATAATCCTGAATGGGCGGAGTAACTTTAAGAATGGGGTGCTTCATGCGGTATTTCCCGGGAGTAATGCCAAATTCATCCTTAAATGCACGGGAAAAAGACTGTTCATACTCATAGCCGCAGACCATAGCAATATCCAATATACTTTTTCTTCGGTCAAGTAAAAGCGGTAGGCTGTTGGTAAGTTTTCTTTTGCGGATGTAGTCGGCTACAGAGATGCCATACGCAAAGGTGAAAAGCCTGTGCAGATGTGATGCGGAATACCCGGCAGCTTTGGCGGCATCTTCAATATCAATTTTTCGTTCCAGATTTTCTTCAATATATTGAAATAACGACTTAAACATACGGGGATACCACTCCATGTTGCGAATACAAGACCCGCATATTTCTATATTTGTTCTGAAAATATTGGCTGACCAGTGAGTTTAGTATAACATTTCACTGTTGAAAAAGAAATGAAAAATGAATGTTGCGAAGATAGAAGCGCCGGAAAGCAGATAGACTTTGCAATCCGGTTATGCTATAATTTAGTCACACAAAGGAGAATCTATGGAAGAGACGAAAGTACAGTGGCATCCGGGATTTGTGGCGGCAATGAATTTGGAGCTGGCAGAGGACAGAGACAGCCTGATATTTGAAAAAGAATACAACCTGAACACAAAGCCGCTGGAGATCGACCTGCTGGTGATTAAGAAAGCGGCGTCCGTGCGGATCGGGAATGAGATCGGTGCCCTTTTCAGGGGGCATAATATCATGGAGTATAAATCCCCGAGGGACGCCCTGGACATCGATGCATTCTACAAAGCGGGCGCATATGCAAGCTTGTATAAGTCTTATGGTGCGACCCTGGATGCGGTGAGGGCAGAGGATGTGACGGTTTCGCTGGTTCGGGAAGCGAGGCCGGATGGGCTGCTGCGGTATTTCAGGGAACATGGGTACATGGTATCAAAGCCATATTCCGGGATATATTATATCAAAAGCAATGTATTGTTCCCGACCCAGATCATAGTGATAAGGGAACTGGATGAGGCATCGCATATTTGGTTGGGAGCGCTGTCGGAGCGGATGGAAAAGCAGAAGATGGTAAGGCTCCTGGAAAGGGTAGAGAAACTGTCGGGAAAAGAAGAGAGGGAGTTTGCGGATTCGGTGCTGGAAGTGAGCGTTGGAGCAAACAGGCAAGTCATAGAGGAATTGAGAGGAGATGGTAGAATGTGCCAGGCATTGATGGAGATCATGGAGCCAGAGCTGCTGCTCAAAAAACAGGAAGGGCTTAAGGAAGGGCTCAAAAAGGGGATCAGCGGAACGGTAGAAACGCTGAGGGAGTTTGAGCATGGAGATTTGGA
>CAJTVL010000036.1:0-10203 GCA_910579425.1 uncultured Lachnospiraceae bacterium
CAACTGTTTCCAAGTCCAGTTTTTCGTGCAGGTGACTTTCGATATAGTCGATTGCTGCCATCACATTTTTGATATTCCCCGGCATTGCAGCTTCCTCCTTTCTTTTTAGTGACAGGTTAGAAATTTTGATTTCTGACCTGTCGCTATATTATAGCAGGATATTTCATTCCGCTTTTCATATATCTTGCGGTTTTAAGGGCAAGTATTTACCAGACTTCCCTTTATTAAGAAGCAAGGAAATCTTTTTGAAGAATTTTTCTCAAAGCTCCGTCAAAACTGCCCTGTGTGGTGTTGTAGGTAGTGAGAGGTTTTCAAGAGGGTTTGGGATTCTTCCCGACAAAGCAGATAGCGGAAACCGCACCGATTGTGCGGCGTATGTACGAGGTTGCCGTGCAGGGCAAAGGCTACAAGGCAATCGGCAACGTGCTGAAAAGGGAGGCAAGTATCTTTTCCGGCATTGCCTACTGCCCCGACTGCGGCAGACGCATTTCATTCTTTCCTGAAAAGACAAGCAAAAGCACCCCGGAAGCTTCCGGGGTGCAAGCATAGACAACCTCATGCCGAAGTACCAGAGGGAGCAGGCGCATATTTTTCAAAATACTTTTTAATCTTCATCCTTCCTCTTCATCACCAAATAACCCCCAATCCCCAGTGCAACGCTGCCAAGAAGAATCAGTGCAATGATGGCCGCGGCCTTTTTGGGTTCCCTGGCCGGAAGCTCTTCCTTCGCCTGAGCCTGCGCTTCTAACTCCCTGGCCTTTACCTCCCTCAGCTTTTCCGCCTTCTCCTGTACCAGGTTTTCTTTTGTCTCACCACTGATAATGATCACATAATCCGAGGCATGGCTGAATTCAAAGTCCGCATTGCCGGCATTTCCTACAACTGTGGCGCACATAAACTCAAAATCGCCTTCCTCCTCATTGTAGTAAAAAAGATTCGCATATTGTCCCGGCTGTGTATCCTCCAGTTTTACGGAAAGAACAATCGTAAAGCCGAATTCACCCTCATGACCCAGGGACATCTCTATGTACTTCTCATTTTCTGTAAAAATTTCCAGTTGCTCCCTTGGAATGCCGCTCTCGCCAAAGGTAACACCAAGATTAATATCCTCCGGCGCATCGCTTTCTATGGCGCTCCCGTCAATCAGCCAACTGGCCTGGTCGTTGACCTTGAGCTCTACTTCCATCCCCTGCTCTTTTATCTGCTGCAGTGTCTGGGTATAGATCATTTCTGTCTTGCTCATGTCCATTGAGACTCTCTTTTTCTCCCCCGATTCCGTATAGGGCCTTGGCGTGGCGGCTGTCACGGTTACACCTGCCGAATTTGTATTTTGCGTTATATTCACCGACGGGGAGTTTGCGGCCCCTTCCGCCGAATCAGGAACATTCCCGTCCGGAGTCGCTGTTGCCGCAGGAACCGCGGTGGACGCAGTAGCCGGATTTTCCCTGGACGTATCTGCCGGGGCATCCGTCGGATTGACTGCTGGCGCTGCCGTGGGAACCGACGTTGCTGTTGACACAGGCTTTGCCGCCGGACTTGGCGTCGATGTTGGCGCTGGCTTTTCTGTTGGGCTCGGCGTCGCCGTTGGCGCTGGCTTTTCCGTTGGGCTCGGCGCCGCCGTTGGCGCTGGCTTTTCCGTTGGGCTCGGCGCTGCACCCGGGCTGAGCGTCGGACCGGCTGTTGACACAGTTGTAGGCGCAGGCTCCGCTGTTGCTGTGGGCTTTACCGTAGGCGTAGGTGCAGCCGTTGCCGCTGGCTTTTCTGTGGGCTTCGCCGTCGCTGTTGACGTGGGCTCTTCTGTGGGCTTCGCCGTCGCCGTTGCCGCTGGCTTTTCTGTAGGCGTTGGCGTTGCTGTCGCCATTGGCTTTTCCGTGGGCGTTGGCTTTTCCGTAGGCGTTGGCGTTGCTGTCGCCGTTGGCTTTTCCGTAGGCGTTGGCGTTGCTGTCGCCATTGGCTTTTCCGTAGGCGTTGGCGTTGCTGTCGCCGCCGGCTTTTCTGTGGGGCCAGGCGTTTGGGTGGGCGCAGGCGTTGCCGTCTGGCTGGGCACCGGGCATGGGGTTTGGGGCATATTATTGTACACCGGGATCTTAAACACAAAGGGATTATCCAGGGCTCCGGTTTCCACGTAGGCCCTTTTTACCATAGAGGATTCTGAGTAGGGCGCTGAAATGTTCTGCATATACTGATGGGTAAACAGCGTACCGTCGCTTGCATCCACATCAAATTTCTGAAGATAGAGGGTATCCTGTCCTCTCAAAATATAATTGACAGACAGAATCCCCGCGCCCCCGTTCAAGGAGGCATAAGGCGTGTTCCATCCCTCTTTTCGCGCTCTGGCCAGTCCCGTTTCGATCACCTGCTTATTTGTAGTTCCAAATGCGCCGATATTGAAATAATTATAATATCCCTTATATTCCGGCACCGCATCATAAGTCCCGGAAATCAGCGGGGATGTCCCGTCTCCCTGCTCCTGGTAAACACGGCATGCCAGGTGAAAAGGGCTGACTTTCAGCGAAATCCCAATCGTATAAAAGGCATCCGCATAAGTCATATTGGCCTTTGGCAATTGCCCCTTCATAAAGGTTTTGCTTAAAATATTCTGTACCGCCGCCTTCGAATGGTAAGACGGATTATAGGTAAGCTGTTCAAACTGGAACACTCTGGTATCATCCAGAAAATTCCTGGGATCCAGAAAATACTCCACCGCCGCTTCCGAGGCGTAATACCAGCCCTGGCCGTAATAGTCGCCCCGGTAGGCAGCGCCCATGGTTTTGCTTACCAGGTTCCTGTCCTCAAAATTTTCCTCGCTGACCACCCTCTTCCACTCCAGATTGGTATTCTGCTTTACAAAAATCCAATTGGGATGAGCCTGTTTTAAACGCATTAGCTTATCCTGATAGGAGACGGGGAATGCCTCCACATCCGGGTAAACCCCGCTTCCCGCCGCAAACATGGACATCCTGGGAAAGTAGGTATCCTCCCATTCCAGAAACAGCTCATTGGAATAGGCCAGATATTCCCTCTGAATATAGCCGGTATAGGTACTGCCGGAAAGCTCGGCCTCTACCTGATACCAGAGGTTGTAATCTGCATCCGCCCCCACGCCTTTTATAAAAACGGTGGAGCCGGAAGGAATTTTTACGATATTCCCGCTCTCCGGGTCCGATGCTGCTTTGAGGGAATAACTCTCGCATAAATAGACAAGGGCCATAATGGATTCCTGTGCGGCGATCCCGTCAAGGGCTTTTTGTGCCTCTTTAATGTATTCCCGGCTCTCATCATCCTCTGATGGTTCCTCCCCTTCCTCATCCAAACCGTCAGTTTCCCCTTTGGGGGTGTCGCTCTCTTCCCCCTTATCCGGGTCTTTCTGTTCCTCCTCCGGGGAATCTTCTTCCGCCGCGCCGTCTTTCATCCCCTGATCTGCTCCGGTATCTCCTGCTTCCGGTTCCGTATCCTGCGAAGCCTCTGCCGCCGACGAACGGGGCTCTGCCCCGCCAGTCTCAGACGCCTGCACGTCCACAAAAATCCGGGAAAGCAAAACGATGCTTAATATAAATGCGGTTGCCTTTTTCAAATTTTTCATCCTGTGTTCCTGTCCTGCAGCTCTTTGTCCCAAACAAACTCCGGCTACTGCTTCTCCTTTACTTTTTTTGTTTTTCTTTTTCTGTTATACTTCCGTCATTCCGGCCCAAACTGCCGCTATACTTCCGTCATTTTCTGCCGCATGCCAAGCAGAATTTTTTTCTCCATCCTGCTCACCTGAACCTGGCTGATTCCCAGATCCTTTGCCACTTCTGTCTGGGTTTTATCCTGATAATAGCGAAGCCAGATGAGCCTGCGCTCCTTTTGCGGCAGCCCCTCGAGCAACTGGTTTAAAACCATATGGTTCAACACAGTTTCCTGCTCATTTTGCTTTTCATCTGCCAGTTGATCTACCATAAATATTTCGTTTCCGTCATTTTGGTAAACCGACTTATAAATTGATTCTACCTGAACACCTGCCTCCATGGCAAGCACTACTTCCTCAACGCTCAGTCCTGCTTCCCCTGCCAGTTCCTCAAGAGTCGGTTCATAGTTTTGCCTGCTGCCAAGCCTTTCCCTTGCATATTTCACTTTTATGTTGTTTTCCTTCAGGGTTCTGGATACTTTTACCATCCCGTCGTCCCGGATAAATCTTTTGATCTCTCCCGTGATCAGCGGAACCGCATAGGTGGAGAACTTCACGTCATAGCCGGTGTCAAACTTATCAATCGACTTGATCAGCCCGATTACTCCAATCTGGAACAAATCCTCAGCCTCATAGCCCCGTCCCAGAAAACGCTTTACGATGTGGCGGACCAACCCCAAATTCTGCTCTATCAGTACTTCACGTGCCTGCTTTTCTCCTGCCTGTGCCCGCTGAATCAGTACTGCATTGTCCGTCATAGTTCTTTTTCTTCCTCCGCCCTCCGCAGCCGCTTCTCCATGATCACCACCGTACCACATCCCGGCTCGGAAATCACCTCCAGCCTGTCCATAAAGGCCTCCATAAAGGCAAATCCCATACCGGAGCGCTCTAACTCCGGCCTTGTGGTAAAAAGAGGCTCCATAGCCTGCGCAACGTCATCAATCCCTTTTCCGGTATCCTTTATTTCTATGTAAAGCAGATTGTCTTCAATCCGGCAGTACAAATACACCTTTCCGATTTCTTCCCTGCAGTTCTCCTGCATATAATCCCTGTCATATCCGTGAATGATGGCATTGGTGACCGCTTCCGAGACTGCCGTCTTAATATCTGAGATTTCCTCTACCGTAGGATTTAAAGGCATCACAAAGGCCGAAACCGTCAGCCTGGCAAAGGCCTCATTTTCTGACAGGGCGTCAAAGTTCATCTGCATTTCATTTTTTATCCTTAAAGTACTGTCCATGCTGTTTTCGATTTTCCGTTCTGTTTCCATACTCGCTCCCATCTGCACGGTTTTTGCGCGCATCTAAATCCGGGTTTCCCCGCTTCCTCACTCCATAATCTCAATCACCTTATGCAGGCCGCATATCATCAAAGTCCTCTTAATCCGGGTATCCGTATTGATGGCAAAAACCTTTCCGCCGAAATAGGATATTTTTTTGTATCTGCCTATGATGATGCCGATTCCGGAGCTGTCCATGAAGCGCGTATCCTCAAAATCAAAAACGACGTTTCCCACTCCCTCCTTCATAATATAATCGTCAGCCGTTTTGCTGATATAGCCTGATTTATGATGGTCTACCTCCTGGGGCATTTTGACCATCAGGTAATTATCAATCACCTTAAAATTCTCGTCCATCCAAAGTACCATGCCCTTTCTGTTTCCTGCAAACTGCGGTCTGCAAACGATAGTCGGCAGCCTGCAAAATTAAGGCCCTCCGTAAGCCGCGAAAAAAAGAACAAACTCTGGGTCTGTTCTCTTTCGTGACATTTCCTATCGTTTACTGCTCCATATTATTGATCTCTGCAAGGTAAGTCTCCGACTGGCTGGCACTGTTGGTGCCCGGGAAATTGTCAATTACCTTCGCAAAGGTCTCTTTTGCATTATCGTAATCCTCAGTTCTGTAGTAACTAATCCCCAGAAAGAACAGGGCATTCACATTGGTTTCATCATACTGATAGGCCCTGGCCAGATCCGGTATGGCATCCTCGAAATTGCGCCCACGGTAATTTTCATATCCCGTATTATAGTAATACTCCACAAGCCGGGGCCGTACCGTATCCACAAAGCCGTTGTACAATGCCATGTAGGATTCTGTCTTGTACTGGCCGCTTTCCCCATCCTCCTTCTGGAGTTCTTCATCCAGTGCTTCCAGATGGTCAGCTACCGCATCCAAATCATCCGGATTTGACAGATACGCGCTCACCGCCATCATCAAGTTATCCGTGGCCTTCAAAGTATCGTCGTTTACCTGGTAAGAAGCCACCTCCTCCGAGAGCCGGGTATTTTCATCCTGGAGCTTTTGTACCTTCTGCTCTAACTCGTCAATAGTTGCCGTTTTTGCATCCGAATTTTCGCTGACAACCCGCAGCTTTTCATCGATGTCCGCCTTAGCGCTCTGAATCTGCCCCGGAAGAATCAGAAAGCAGGCAATGGCTACTCCGATGATCACCCCGATTCCCAGATTCAGCAGAGAGCCGATCCCTTTCGTCTCTTTCACATTGGCAGGCTGGATGATGATTTCATTGCCGCTCTGGTAGCGGACGGAATTGCCGGATGCCTTCTTCTTACTCCCCGGCTTGTTCCCTGGAGCCGTCTCCGGCATCAGCATGCGCTCCACTTCTTTCTGGTAACGCAGGGTAGTTGTATTATTGGTATCCACATGGCTGCATTTGATCAGCTCCCTCTGGGCCTTCTCCCACTCCTCCGAATTAATATAAAGAAGCGCCAGGAGCTGGTGGGCCCGCACATACTTGGGACTGTTGGAGAGCACCTTTTTGAGCTGTATCACTGCAAGATCAATGCTGTCCTGATTACAGTACATCAGCGCCTGATTATATTTCTTGATGGTTTCATTGATGCTGCTAAGCCTTGTCTGGTTTGCTTGGATCATCTCGATATAATCCGCCGCTATATTCTTTTTGGGCCGGATATTATCGCTGATCACCCACTCCTTCAAGGCTGCAACCGCCTCTCCTATCTCGAAGTAAACAAGTCCTAAAAGGTTGCGCGCATCAATATTATTTTTATTAAATTTTAGACTTTGCCGCAAGCTGACAATGGCTCCTGATAAATCTCTCACCGAAGCCTTTTCAAGCCCGTCATTATACAAACGGTTGGATGCAGACAATATCCTTTTGTAAAGAGCTACATCCGCACCGCAGGCCGTACAAAAATCATGCTCTGACAAACGGCATCCACACTTATAACAAACCATGCCGTACTCCTTATTCATCCTCTTCCTTTTTCTCTTCCTTCTGCGTCTTTTCCATCATCTTAAGCAGAAGATCCGCCATATCCACTTCCCGGCTCAAGGAATTGATCGCTTCTTCCGCGTCCTCCACCTCAAGGCTAAACTGAAATTTCTTTAACTCCTCTTCAAAATCAATCATCCTGCATTCTCCTCAAAAAGGACTTCATCTGTCCAATCAAATATAACGATCCTGCAATGTACACCACATCTTTGCTTTCCTTTTTGGCAAGAAGCTGCCGGCAGGCATCCCCCGCATCCTCATGAAAGCTCAAAGCCATGGAACTGCCGGCTTTCTCCCTATATCTGTTCCAAACCTCTTTCTCTTTTGCCAGGGAAAGACTCCTTTTTTCATCAATTACAGTCACAGCCGCTTCATGAAAAAGCGCCGACTGCGCGATCAGACTTATCATTTCCTCATAATGCTTGTCCGCCAAAACCCCAAACAAAAGGAACCTCTTCCCCTCACATTTGCGGCTTTTTATTGTGGCAAGCAGCATTTCTATCCCGTCTTCATTGTGGGCGCCGTCTAAATAAACCCCGGGCAGCGCCTCCTCCATTCTGCCAGGCCAGCTTGCCTTTCGAAGGCCTTGTCTGATTGTGCTTTCGCTGATTCTCTCATCCCTAAGCTGCTTGGCCGCCGCTACCGCCAGAGAAGCATTTTCCGGCTGATAAAGGGCAATTGTTTCCAGTGAAAGACTAACATATTTATAATAACCAGTATAAAGCGAAAAATCAATGGTTTTATGATTTATATTCACATTCAAAATACTGTTTTTTCCGATGATAATCGCCGGGCTTTTCATTTTTTTTGCATAATCGGCCAAAACCTGTGTACTCTCGCTCCTCTTATCGACAAATACCACCGGTACCCCGGGCCTCATGATCCCTGCCTTTTCACCGGCAATTTCCCCCAAAGTATCGCCCAGGTACTGCATGTGGTCAAAGCCGATCTCCGTGATCACACACAAATCCTTCTGTAAAAGGCAGTTGGTGGCATCCAGTCTCCCCCCCAGGCCCGTCTCCAGAATCAGATAATTCGGCTGCTTCTCTGCGAAGTAAGCCATTGCCATGAGAAACAAAAACTCAAAAAAGGAGGGGTGATTCTTCTGCTCCTGTCCCTCCTGCCTTACCGCCTCTTTTACCCGGTGAAAGCTTCTGAGGAATTCATCAGGAGAAATCATTTCATTTCCTAAACAAATCCTTTCACGCATGGTTTCCAGATGGGGGGATATGAACATCCCCACGCTGCACCCGCTTTCCAATAAAACAGAACGCAAATAAGCACAAACGGAACCTTTTCCGTTTGTGCCCGCAACGTGGATGATCTTTCCCTTTATGCCATCCCCTCCCACTCTTGCAAGCAGTCTCCTGGTGTCCTCCAGGGTATGCTTGCCTGCAAATTTGGGAATGGAAAGTATATACTCTTCTGCTTCCTGACAGCTTCTCATTGTATCCCTCACTTCTGCATGTAATCCTATGAAGAATAAGCCAGCACGGTACTCTCGATCATACCCTTTTGCTGGTAGTACTTCATAAAGCAGGTATCCTTCTCTATCGGCATCTGGGCCTGAGCCAGGCAAACAACCGTCCCCCGGTATACATTGCCGTTTACAAGGATCTCCGAGCCCTGCCCTTCCTCGATCTGAGCCTCCAGCTTCCGCAGCTCTTTCCGGGTGGTCTCCAGCTCCTTTTGGGCGGCATTGTACTGGGCCTCTAAGGTCTGGAGCTTAATTTCCAGGGCGTCCGAAAGCTTTCCTGTCTTTTTCTTTCTCTGTATCAGCTCAGAAAAGTCCTCCTTGATCTCTCTTAACGCATCCTCCTGAGAAGCGTCCGAAATCCGAAGCTTCTGTACCTTTTGATAGATTTCCTTCTCACAGCCCACATGCACCACCGTCCGGATTTCTGCGGCGTTGCCGATTTCCGTGGCCGTGATCCCCTTCATGGCATGATTATAGCCGCCGATGATTGCCCCTTTCTTCCCGGTAAGGGTAATATTCCCGTCTGCCGAGACCCTGGAATTTAAAATGGTATTTGCCTGCACGTTGCCGCCGGCTACCGCCACTGTGTGCTCAAGAAAATCCGCATAAATATCCCCCCGCGCAATGATCTTTGCCCTCTGGGCTCCCTGAATCCCCCGGCCCAAGATAATATCGCCGCCGGCAAAAAGGCTGACCGCCTCCACATTTCCCTTTATTTCAATATTTCTGCCTGCACGGATGACCACACCGGACTCCACGCCGCCGGTAATCACCACATCCCCGAAAAATTCAACCTTACCGGTGATCAAGGTCACATCCCCGTTGATCTCATGAAGGGCCTGAATATCGATCTTGCCGTTCTTCATTCCAATCTTGCCGTCCTGAAGGGCAATATAAATATCCGGGTTCTCCTCACTCTGGCAGATCGCCTTGCCTGAAAGAGGGGGGATCTCCTTCACCCCTTTTACCTGCTGTATCCTTCCCTTCACATCGTATCCGTTAGTTCCCTCCTGGGCATGATGGTAAATCGCCACCACATCTCCCTCGTGAACATTCTGCAGAGAACTCATATTCGTATAATCTACCCTGCCGTTGGCTAAAACCTTGGGAGCCTTACGCTGCTGGTTCATATCAAATTTATACTCATAATAGCCGTTATTTCCCTCCATGGCCGGCTGCCCCTTGGCCACAACGATCTCTCTCTTATAGACGCGCTTTTTGATCATTGCCGCCAGATTGGAATGATGATACCCTGCCACCACGTCATTTTTCTTAAGAAAGTCCATCAGCTCCTCAATCGTATAATTCTCTCGTTCCAAACCGGGATCCGCCAGGTAAAGCCAGGCTGTCATACTGTCCTTGTCTATCTTTACATAGGAACCATTCTCCTCCAGTGTCAGAAGCTTTGAGTTGGTTTCATCAATGATCTCGCTTAAGAGCTGCCCCTCCGTTATCTTGTCATCGGCTGCCGGAGCAGTGACAGGCTTCTGCCCAAGCCCTTCAATTTCCTTGCGAAGCTCCCGCAGTTCGTCTTCTGTCAAAAATTCACTATTGCTGCCCATTCTTCCCTCCACTGCAGTTCAGCCGGGGCCGGACTGCCATATACCAAAAACCTTCTTACTTCCTAAGCTGCAAAAGGCGCTCTTTTACCTGCTCCATCATCCGGGTGTACTTTTCCAGCTTTTCTTTCTCCTCCGCGATCTTTGCCTGGGGCGCTTTGGAAAGGAACCGCTCATTGCCAAGCATGCCGTTTACCCTTTTCAGTTCTCCCTCAAGACGCTTTTCCTCCTTTTCCAGACGGTCAATC
>CAJTVL010000036.1:10303-40432 GCA_910579425.1 uncultured Lachnospiraceae bacterium
TACCCTTTTCAGTTCTCCCTCAAGACGCTTTTCCTCCTTTTCCAGACGGTCAATCTCCTGTCCGATGTCCACCAGTTCCTCAAAAGGGATATATAAAACCGCATTGGCGATCACCACCGACACCGCGTCCTGCGCAATTCCTTCCCTGCTCTCCTGCAGAGTTACCTGCGACGCCCCCGCCAGAGACTGGAAGAAAAGTTTTCCCAGACGAAAGGCCTCTAAAATCTCCTCCTTGCCGCTGACCACATAAACGCTGACTTTCTTGGAGGGCGCCACATTCATCTGTGTACGCACATTGCGGATCCCTCGTACCGCCTCTTTGAGAATTTCTATTTCCTTTTCTTGTTTTAGAAAGCTTCTCTCTTCCCTGAACACCGGCCAGGAAGAAATCATAATCGACTCCTCCTGAGACTGCAGGGTACAGAAAATCTCTTCCGTAATGAACGGCATGTAGGGATGCAGAAGCTTTAAGGCATCGATCAGCACCGTCCTTAAAGTCCACAGCGCCGCCCTCCTGCTCTCTGTATTGTCAGAATTATAGAGCCTTGGTTTTACCATTTCAATGTACCAGTCACAGAATTCATCCCAGATGAAATCATAAACCTTCTGCACCGCGATTCCAAGCTCAAAGCTTTCCATGTTGTCAGTTACATCCCTGACCAGAGTATTCAACTTGGAAAGAATCCACTGATCCGCCGGCTCCAGGTCCGGCTCTTTCAGATTTTCCCCTGGAAAGTCCGACACCTTATCCATATTCATCATGATAAAGCGGGACGCATTCCAGATCTTATTGGCAAAATTTCTGCTGGCCTCTACCCTCTCGTAATAAAACCGCATATCGTTTCCCGGCGCGTTGCCCGTAATCAGCGTAAGACGCAGGGCATCCGCACCGTACCTGTCGATAATCTCCAGGGGATCAATCCCGTTGCCTAAGGACTTACTCATCTTACGCCCCTGGGAATCCCTCACCAGCCCGTGGAACAGAACCGTCTTAAAAGGTCTTTCTCCCATCTGCTCGTACCCGGAAAAGATCATTCGGATTACCCAGAAAAAGATAATATCATAGCCTGTCACCAATACATCCGTGGGATAAAAATAATCAAGATCCTCTGTCTTTTCGGGCCATCCCAGGGTAGAAAAGGGCCATAGGGCGGAGGAAAACCAGGTATCTAAGGTATCCTCATCCTGAGTCAGATGGTCATGTCCGCAGGCCGGGCATTTACAGGGCGCAGAAGAACTGACCACGATCTCCCCGCACTTGTCGCAGTAGTAGGCCGGAATCCGGTGTCCCCACCAGAGCTGACGGGAAATGCACCAGTCTCTGATATTATCCGTCCAGTTAAAATAGGTCTTTTCCATCCGGGGCGGAATCAACTGAATATCGCCGTTCTTCACCCCTTCCACTGCTGGCTTAATCAGCTCCTGCATCTTCACAAACCACTGCTGCTTGATCATTGGCTCAATAGTGGTCTTACACCTGTCGTGGGTTCCCACATTATGGGAATAATCTTCAATTTTTACTAAAAGCCCCATTCCGTCCAGTTCTTTTACAATTGCAGCCCTGGCCTCATAGCGGTCCATGCCGCAGAACTTTCCGCCGTTTTCGTTAATGGTAGCATCGTCATTTAGAATATTCACTTCAGGCAGGTTATGACGCCTGCCCACCTCAAAGTCGTTAGGGTCATGAGCCGGGGTGATCTTCACCACGCCCGTTCCGAATTCCATATCCACATAGGAATCGGCTACCACGGGAATTTCCCTGTTTACAATTGGAAGCATCAGCTTTTTGCCGATGATGTCCCGGTATCTCTCATCTTCCGGATTTACGGCAACTGCCGTATCGCCCAGCATGGTTTCCGGCCTGGTGGTCGCAAACTCCACGAACCTTGTAGTACTGACGCTTCCGTCCTCCTCGATCACCGGATACTTAATATGCCAGAAATGGCCTGCCTGCTCGGTATATTCCACCTCCGCATCGGAAATGGAGGTATTGCACACCGGGCACCAGTTAATAATACGGCTTCCTTTGTAGATCCAGCCTTTTTCATGCATCTTACAGAATACTTCCGTCACTGCCCTGTTGCAGCCCTCATCCATGGTAAAACGCTCTCTGTCCCAATCGCAGGAGGAACCCAGCTTCTTTAGCTGGCTGATAATACGTCCGCCGTATTCTTTTTTCCACTCCCAGGCCCGCGCAAGAAAGCCATCCCGGCCCAAATCCTCCTTGTCAATGCCCTCTTCCTTGAGCTTTTCAATAATCTTAACCTCCGTGGCAATGCTGGCATGATCTGTCCCGGGCTGCCACAGCGCATTAAAGCCCTGCATCCTTTTAAAACGGATCAGAATATCCTGCATAGTATTGTCCAGGGCATGCCCCATATGAAGCTGTCCCGTAATATTCGGAGGGGGAATCACAATGGTAAAAGGCGTCTTCGAACGATCCACCTGCGCGTGAAAATATTTCTTTTCCATCCATTTTTCGTAAATTCTGTCCTCAATCCCCTTGGGGTCATAAGTCTTTGCAAGTTCCCTGCTCATGGTTCTAATTGTACTCCTTTCAAATTCCAGAGATTTTAACCTGCCGTTTAGGAAACGGTTATTTTGTAAGATGCCTCAAAGCTTTCTCCCGGCCGGATCATATTGCCCCATTCCCGCTCCGTCAAATCTCCCGAAAATCCTGTTCTGTCACACCTGCCGTACCAGGGCTCAATACAGATAAAGGGGGCCTTGGGCGAGCGGGTCCATATGCCCCAGACCGGCACATTTTCCATGGTTACCGTCACATAAGGGCTCTTATCCGGCCTGCAGATGGAAACGGCGTTTGTCTGATAATCCTCAAGCACCAGAGTATCGCAGTCAAACAAATGCTCCGTAACGGCAAGATACCCGCCCTGCTCCAGCTCGTAGGTTCCCTTCTCGTCAATCACAAGCCCGTCCCCCACTCTCGTACTCTCGAAGCGCTCTATATTTTCAAATTTAAGATAACAGTCCGTCTTTTGAAATATATCCCCTTCAAGCGGACAGTTAAACCCCGGATGTCCGCCTATGGAAAATGCAAGCCCCTCTTTCCCCGGATTTTCCACCTGCCATTTTACCTCCACGCCGTCGGAAAGGAGACGGTATTCCAGCCGCAGCAGGAACGCATAGGGATACATTTTTCTTGTCTCTTCATTGTCTCTCAGTTCAAACCAAATCTCATCTTCACTCTGCGAAAGCAGACCAAATTCCATATCCCGCGCAAAGCCATGCTGATTCATGGCATAGGTCCTGCCCTTGGCGCGGTACTCCTTACCGTTGACCGAACCTACAAAGGGAAACAAAATGGGCGACGTCCTGTCCCAAAACGCAGGATCCGCCCGCCACATATATTCGGTTCCTGTGTCCAGCCTCTTTAAGGATTTCAGCTCCGCCCCCAAAGATTCCAGCCCGATTGCAACCGTATCGTTTCTCAATTCATAAATTGCCATATGGACTCCCCATCCTTTCTTTCAACAGATTTCTATGCCTTTTTTGTATCACAACAGAGCCGGCAGCCTGTCTTTCTCTCAAAACGCCTGGCCCAGAACTCGGTACAGTAAAAAACAATGCACTCCTGATAACCGTCGCTCATGAAGTAAAGTCTTTTGGGATTGCCCGCCTCTGCCAGCACCTCGTTCATATAATCAAAAATCCCCGCATCAAACCAGTCGTAATTCATCTGCGCCTGATAAATACACTCTCTTCCGTCACACAAAAACCGCACCCTCCGGGTTTCTCTGCCTGACGGATACTCGAGCCGGCCGGCTTCCTCCCGGATTTGTGTGATCTCAAATTCATCCTCATTGATGGACTGGATTCCCTGCAAAAACAAGGTGTACATTCTGTCAATATCAGACACCTCTACATCAAAGCTGTATACCCTGTCCGACGTGGGCGTCCACTCACATGTCCCGGTATCGTAAGTTCCTACCCCCACAGCTGCCAGGAGCATGGTGACCACATCCAAAGAGTCACGTATCTCTTGCGGCACACTGTTCCAGGAACGCTCAAATTCAAGGATCATCCTTTCTGAAATAGAGGCAATTCCAAGCTCGTCTAATATTGCTGCCGCTTCTCTCACACTTCTTATGCCATTTCCCATTTAAGTCTCCCTGCCAGCCGCAAACTGTCTGTAAAATTTTTTGCAGGTATCTGCTCCTCCTCCGTCTTTAGTTCTTTTTCATTATAATGTACTAAGGGTGCAAAAGCAACTGTTTTCAATTCGGGAAAGTTCTCATGAAAAAAGCCCTGGAAGAAGCCTTTAGCGCCAAAGCTTTTTCATCTTAGATATTTATATTTTTTCCCCCATAGGAACAATCTGCAGGGTATATCCAAGAGGAGTTAAAATCTTCAAAAGACTGTCAATCTGTGGTGAATGGACAGAAGCCTCCATTCGTGCGATAACAGGTTGTTTGACATGGCATATTTCAGCCAATTGAGACTGCGTGAGCCCTTTTTTCTCACGAATAGATACCATTGTTCGAATCAGATCTTTTTCCAATTCAATCGCATTTTGATCTTCCTGGTTGATAGACAAATCACTTTTCAATTCCTTCCATGTAGCCATATTATTCATTCCTTTCTAAATAATCCTGTAAATTTCTTTTAGCCTGTTCTATTTCACGCTTTGGCGTTTTTTGTGTCTTTTTAATAAAGTAATGAAGTATAATAAACTTGTTATCTTTATAATATGCGTAAAGAAACCTGTTTTTCAACGGTCTTAACTCCCAGATTTCACCATCCAGATGTTTCGTCACCGGCTCGCCAACCCTTGTTCCCAACTCTTCAAGCATATCAGAAACAACCACAAGGTTTTACCTCCATAGGACTAACTCCCGCCTCACTCATCCAAATCCACATATTCCGCGTCGATAACCTTTTCCTTATCCCGCTTCACCTTAAACACCCGGGAGAGAATCCACATATCCGAGGCCCCGTCGTAGATCAGGAAAATACCGATCATCCTGACCACCATCTCCACCGCTCCAAAGGGATTGTACACCAGTACCCCGCCGAAGATCACTGTGAGAATCCCAAATAAAAGCGCAATCCACCATTTATCATAATTTTCCTTCTGCAGATCAATGGCCTGAATCACATTGTGTACCCCATGGATTAACACCACCACGCCAATGATCACCGGCACCGCCATGATAATCATCTCCGGTCTGAATAAAATCCAAAGCCCGATCACCGCAACCACAATGCCGAAAATCAGCATCCCCTGAGAGAAAAAGGTTCTCTCCGCGCTTCTTAGGCAAATCACCGTCTGGAATCCTCCATATGCCAGCAAAGCGCTGCCAAACAGTATACACACAATCCGTGTGGTAGTCCCCGGCCAGACTAAAAGCACCAATCCGAACGCGATACACAGCATCGCCGATACCGTATAATTTGCCTTTAACCCTTTTAAAAAATCTGTCATATCAACCTCTCCTTTTCTTATTATGCCGCCATTTTTTTACGGTTTCATATGCGTGATAAGCCATATATCCAAGCACAGCCCCAAAGCAGTTCAGAAGAATGTCATCTACGTCAAAAGCGCCAAAGGCGCTGAAGAGCTGAAAAACCTCTATCCCCAGAACAAATACAAAAGCATTCAGGAGCATCACAAAAAAATTCCTTCCCCATTTCATCACATAGGGCAGCAAAAACCCGAAAGGAATAAACACCACGATATTCCCTGCAAGATTTTCAAAGCTGTTGAGCTTATAGGAATAATCTATATACATACGTATGGTTTTAAACAACGTAAAATTCGCCGTATCAAGCCCCTCCAGAATCACTTCCTTTTCCCAGGTGGCCGCAATGGCCCTAAGCTGCTCCAGAGGATATTTAAAAATAATCACCTTAATGACTACAAGCAAATAAAGAAAAAAGATCAGCCTGACATGTTCCTTCAAGAAATGTCTGCCTTTCACTGATAACGAACCTCCATCAAAGTAAGTCCCTTTGCCGGAACCAGCTCTCCTGCCGCCTCCCGGCATCCGGACGCCAAAATCTCCGCTGTCTGTTCAGGCCGCATTTTGTGCAGACCTGCCTTTAACAGCGTACCTGTCATAATTCTTACCATGTGGTACAAAAAACCGTTCCCGCTGTACCAGAAGCGTATTTCATCTTCCACCCGCTCAATCCGGATTTCATCCATCCTGCGGATCGTTGATTTTTTGCTTCTCTTGTTGGAAGTAAAAGCCTTGAAGTCATGGATTCCAAGCAGATACCCCGCCGCCCTTTCCATGGCAGGCAAATCCAGCCTCTCCTGTGTCACATGCACATAACGTCTCTCAAACACATGGGGAATCTTTGTGTTGAGCACCCGGTAGCAGTAAGTCTTTCCTACCGCGTTTAATCTGCTGTGAAACCGCTGCGGCGCTTCCTCGAGAGAAATCACTGCAATATCCTCCGGAAGGTAAAAATTCATGTAATCCATGATCTCCTCAGGCTCCATGGAAACGCTGCTGTGGAAGTTTGCCACCTGTCCCATGGCGTGAACGCCGGCGTCCGTCCTGCCGGAGCCGCAGACCTCTATGGGCTCTCCGGCCATTTTGGAGAGCAGCATTTCCAGTTTCCCCTGAATCGTATTGTCGGTGCTTACCTGCCTCTGCCACCCCTGATACCGGGTACCCTCATATTGAAGTACCATCTTAAAATTCCGCACCTCTGTCCCCTCCAGGCAATTTGCATAAAGCGCCAAATGCCTCCTGCACTGCTAACCATCGACCACCCAGGGGTTTTCCTTCCCCTCTGCAAAACACTTACATCCAAGCAGCGAATCCCTGACCACCGTTTCCACACAATCATCGGTATAAAAAGCCATATGATGACTCACCGTCACGTTGGGAAATCCCCGGAGCACAGCGAGCTCTCTGTTATTAAGTATATCTGATTTGTGATCATAATAATACAATCCAAACTCATTTTCTACCACATCAAGACCTGCACCGCCGATTTTTCCGCTTTCAATACCGCAAATCAGCGCCTGGGAATCGATCAGACCGCCCCGGGCCGTATTGATGATCATAACGCCGTCCTTCATACGGGAGATCGCCTCCTGATCTATCATGTGATAATTGTCGTCCGTAAGCGGTGCATGGAGGGTAATCACATCCGCCCTGCGCCACATCTCATCCAGTGTCACATAAGGTACGCCGGCCTGTTCCACCTCCTGATTTCTAAAAGGGTCATAAGCAATCCGTCTGCAGCCAAAGCCGGAAAGGTTTTGCAGTACCGTTCTCCCGATTCTTCCGGTACCAATGACTCCCACAGTCAAATCCTTTAGTTCCCTGCCCTGGATTCCTTTCAGGGAATAGTCCTGAATGTTGGTCCTTTCCATGATCCGCTTCATTTTCCGAATGGTCATAAGAATCAGCATCACCGCATAATCCGCCACACCGCAGGGCCCGTAGGGGGCATTGGCCACCGTCATGCCAAGCTCCTTTGCCGCCTTGCCGTCAATGTGGTCGTAGCCGATGGTTCTGGTAGTTACATACCTGACTCCATAGCCGGCAAAAACCTCAAGCAGCTCCCTCGGCATCCTGGAGGTGATAATGTCAATACATTCCGCCCCCTTTGCCAAGGCCGCGTTTTCTTTATCCGGTGCGTCCGGGCATAATACCAGTTCTATCCCCAGTTCCTTCCCGTATTTCTCAAATAACTCTTTCTCGTCAAATTCCCTGCAATTATAGACTACTGCTTTCATTTCGGCTTCTCCTCGTTTTCAAACTCTGCGAGACTCTTCTCAAGCTGCTTCTTTCTCTCCTCAATCCGCTTCTTTTCCGCTTCCCTGTAAATATGTACCGCCTTCATATCCTCCTCATCCAGATGCCTGAAATTGCTGATGCTGGCGTAGAGCACCTTGAAGCTGTTTAAGGTGGTGTCAAAAACCCCCTCCTCATACATATTCAGCACAATGATACCGATGGGAACCGCAATAATCATCCCTACAACGCCCCCCACCTTGTAGCCCACATAAAGCAGAAGCAAGGTGGGAATCGGCGCAAGCCCCATGGAATCCCCCATAATTTTAGGCTGAATGAGCTGCCTTGCAAGCTGTCCCACTCCCCAGATTATGAGAAGTCCGATCACCATGGTATAGTCGCTGCTGAGGAACTTGATCACTGCCCAGGGCAGAAGAACCGTCCCCGTTCCAAAAAAGGGAAGGAAATCCAAAAAAGCCACGCCAAGCGCAATGATAAAGGCATATCTTACCTTTAAGATACTGAATCCCACTCCCAAGAGAAGATACATCCAAAACTCGATTTTAAGCTGGGCCTTAAAATAACCTCCCACCGCGTGCCTCAGTCCTCTTTTTACCATACCCCAGCGTTCGATGATGGCCTCCGGCATGATTTTGGAGAGAAGATTCGGTACATACTCCTTATCCGCCACAAATAAATAGGCAGACAACACACACATAATAATTCCGATGATAATGGAGGGAAGATTCATGGCAAAGCGCCCTAATGCCTCGATTGTGGGCGTACTGAGCCTTCCGATCAGATCGCCGATATAATCCTCCACATTGTCCGCAAATCCTTTAAATGTGGACTGCACTGCCTCGGGAAGATACCTGCTGGCGTTTTCCAGCTTCTGTCCCACCTCCGTGAAGTCCTGCAGGGTACTCTCCCACATATCCGGCAGCTCACCGATAAAGCTTGCCGTCTCCTGTGCCAGCTTCATTACCAGCAAATAGCCTGCCAGAATCACCAGGGCAATGACGGCAATGATCACAAAGGCAGAACCGGCTTTTCGCTTTATTTTAAGGGTTTTTTCAAAAAATTTTACCAGCGGTCCCGCGATCAGGGCAATCACCCACCCCACCACAAAGGGCATAAAAACGATAATAACCCTCGGCACCACAAAAATAAAAACCAGCAAAAGAATCAGCATAATCCCCAGATTAACCAAAACCTTTAAATAGGTTCTCCTACTTCTCATTCTGTCATAACCTCTCTTCCAGATAATCATCCAAAAGCGTATAGATTTCCTCCCGTCCCTGCTTTGTCTGGGCAGAGTACGGAATAACGGCAGTATTTTCCGCCGCGTCGAGTCCCTGTCTGATCAGACCTATCTGCTTTTGTATCTGGCTGCGCTTGATCTTGTCCAGCTTGGTGGCAATAATCACCGGTTCGAAGCCCTGGTGCAGAATCCAGTCATACATAATCTTGTCATTTCCCGAAGGCTCATGGCGGATGTCCACCAGGAGAAAGACTGCTTTGAGCTGCCGGGAGCTGTGAAGATAGCGCTCGATCATCTGCCCCCACTGGGCTTTGATCTCCACATTAGCCGCAGCATAGCCGTACCCCGGCAGATCTACCAGATAGAACCTGTCATTGACATTATAATAATTGATGGTCTGGGTCTTCCCCGGTTGGGCGCTGGTTCTTGCAAGAGATTTCCGGTTCATCAGTCCGTTGATCAGGGAAGATTTTCCCACATTGCTCTTTCCGGCAAAGGCAAATTCCATATGGATATTTGCAGGCAGCTTACTGGTAATACCGCACACCGTTTCGAGACTAACATTTTTAATTACCATTTCTAAATTCTCCTACGAATCCCCATCCTCATCAAAGCAGGGCGTGCTTCAATACTTCCTTCATATTTTTCACATAGGTAATGGAAAGCCCCTCCTTGATCTCATCGGAAATTTCCTCAATATCCTTTTTGTTCTGGGCAGGAACCAGTACCTCCTTGATACCTGCCATCCGGGCCGCCAGTATCTTTTCCTTCAGGCCCCCTATGGGAAGCACCCTTCCCCGCAGGGTCACCTCGCCCGTCATAGCCAGATCGCTGCGCACCAGCTTTCCGGTGATCGCCGAGAAAATGGCCGTTGCCATGGTAATTCCTGCCGATGGACCGTCCTTTGGGACTGCCCCCTGAGGAATATGAATATGAAAATCATTTTCTTTAAATACACTGGGCGAAATGTGGTTTTCTTCTCCCACGGAGCGCACAAAGCTGATGCCGATCCTGGCGGACTCCTTCATCACATCCCCCATCTGTCCGGTGAGCTCCACCTCGCCTTTGCCCGGCATCATGTTCACCTCAATCTGCAGCGTATCGCCTCCCACGCTGGTCCAGGCAAGCCCCCGGACAATCCCGGCCTGAGGCTCTTTATCCGCTTTGTCCAGACTGTATTTTCTTTTTCCTAAATATTTGTCCAGGTTGGAAGCCGTAATCTTTATTTTCTCTGTCTCGATTCCGGCCTCTTTTGCCTCTAAAATCTCTCTGGCAGATTTGCGCAGAATATCCCCGATCTTCCTTTCAAGCTCCCGGACGCCGGCTTCCCTTGTATAGTAAGTGATCACGTTTTTCAGAGCCCCGTCCTGGATGGAGAACATCTTGTTTGTGATGCCGTTCCTGACCATCTGCTTCTTAATCAAATGCTCCTTGGCGATATGAAACTTTTCATTTTCGGTATAACTGTTGACCTCAATGATCTCCATACGATCCAGCAGCGGCCTTGGGATGGTCTGGGTAGTATTGGCAGTTGCAATGAAAAGAACCTCCGAAAGATCCATGGGAATCTCCACATAGTGATCCCGGAATCTCACATTCTGCCCACTGTCAAGCACCTCCAAAAGCGCGGAAAAAGTGTCCCCCTTATAATCGTTGCTCACCTTATCGATTTCATCCAGCAGCATCAGGGGATTTTTTACGCCTGCCTGCTTTAGGCCTGCGGCGATCCGCCCCGGCATGGCTCCTACATAGGTCTTTCTGTGGCCTCTGATCTCCGCCTCGTCCCGGACGCCTCCCAAACAGATCCGCACATATTTCTTATCGAGCGCCTCGGCAACACTTCTGGCGATAGAGGTTTTTCCAGTTCCCGGAGGCCCTACCAGACAGACAATGGGGCTCTCCCCCTTTTTCGTCAGACACCGTACCGCCAGAAATTCCAGGATCCTCTCTTTCACCTGCGCAAGACCGTAATGCTCCCGCTCCAGAATCTCTCTGGCGCGCTGCATACTTTCATTATCCTCAGAAGCCTTATCCCAGGGAAGCTCCAAAAGCGTCTCTATGTAAACCCGCTCCACAGCCCCCTCAGAGCTGCTTCCCGAAAGGCTTTTAAACCGGGAAATCTCCTTTTTAATCTTCGCTTTTACCTCCTCCGAAGCACAAAGCTCTTCCAAGGCGTGTTCAAACTGGTCCGCATCGGAAAAGGATCCCTCTTCCCCAAGCTCCTCTCTGATATAATGAAGCTGCTCGCGCAGCAGATAGTCCCTCTGGTTTTTGTCCACCCGCTCCTTCATCCGGTAGGCCAGTTCTTCCCTGGCCTTGGCAATTTCAATCTCATTGAGAAGGTGCTCGCACAATATTTCGTAGCGCTGGTGAATATCTACCGCCTCCAGCACCTGCTGCTTCCTCTCATAGCCCAAAGGCAGGTTCATGGCAATCTGATCCATCAGCCTGCCGGGCTCCTTAATCTGGGAATAACGCTGCAGGGCATTTTTATCCAGCTTGGGATAGTAGGTTGAAAAAACGGTGAAATACTCCTTAAGCTGCCTGAGCATCGCCTCCTCTTCCACCCTGTCAAGCTGTCCCTCGAAACGCGCCCCCTCATAAACCTCCACGCAGGCTTCCAGGAATTTGGGGTTTTCCCCGTTTACTCCTTTAAGCCCGCCCCGGCAAAGTCCTTCCACCAGAACCCGGACAATCTGGTGGGGAAGCCTTGTCACCTGCTTCACCTCCGAAACCGTCCCGGTCCGGTATAAATCCTCCTCCTGGGGATCGTCTGCTTCCGCGCTCTTCTGGGTTGCCAGAAAAACTCTGCTCCCCTTCATCATGGCATACTCCAGTGCCTGCACAGTCTTTTCTCTATTTAAATCAAAATGAATTACCGTTCCCGGCAAAATTGTGATTCCCCGCAAAGGGATTACCGGCATGATAAACTCCTGTTTTGAGTCTTCCTTCATTTCACTTATTTCACTCATCTTACATCCTCTGTTCTGTCACAAAATGCCGCCTTGCGGCGGCATTCTTTCTTGGCAGTTGCTCTCTTTTATCTTGCTCTGCGCATCACTTCCCGATGGATCAGCAGCGGCTCGCTGTTTCCCTCTACCGCTTCTTTTGTAATCACACACTCCTCAATAGTATCGTCCGAGGGAATCTGGAACATGGCGTCCATCATTACCTTTTCCATGATGGAGCGCAGCCCTCTGGCCCCGGTTTTACGCTCATAGGCAAGCCTGGCAATGGTTTCCACCGCATCCTTTTCAAAGGTCAGCTCCACATCATCAAATCCAAAAAGCTTCTGGTATTGCTTGACAAGCGCGCTTTTAGGCTCCGTTAAAATTCTCACAAGCGCCTTTTCATCCAGCCCCTCAAGAGAAACCGTGATAGGCACCCGCCCGACAAACTCCGGTATCAATCCAAACTTCACCAGATCCTGGGGGGTCACCTCCTTGAGGATATCGCTGATCTCCCGTTTGCTCTTAATCGCAATCTCCGCATCAAAGCCGATGGAATTACGGTTTAAACGGTTCTCGATGATTTTTTCAAGGCCGTCAAAAGCCCCTCCGCAGATAAAAAGAATATTGGAGGTGTCGATCTGAATCAGCTCCTGATGAGGATGCTTTCTTCCGCCCTGAGGCGGTACGCTGGCAACCGTGCCCTCCACAATCTTTAGAAGAGCCTGCTGCACACCCTCCCCGGATACGTCTCTGGTGATAGAAACGTTCTCGCTTTTTTTGGTAATCTTATCGATCTCATCAATATAAATAATACCGAACTGCGCCCTTTCCACATCATAGTCCGCCGCCTGCAGAAGCTTTAAAAGAATGTTCTCCACATCCTCCCCCACATATCCGGCTTCCGTCAGGGTCGTGGCATCCGCTATGGCAAACGGCACATTGATAATCTTGGCCAAAGTCTGGGCCAGATAGGTTTTTCCGGAGCCGGTAGGCCCAAGCATGATAATATTACTCTTCTGCAGTTCCACATCATCTATATCCTGGGGTGCCGTCACCCTTTTATAGTGATTGTATACCGCCACGGCCAGAACCTTTTTGGCTTCGTCCTGCCCGATCACATAATCGTCCAGGAAATCTCTGATCTCCACCGGCTTAAGCAAATTAATGTCAAATTCCGCTTCTTCTACTTCTTCCTCTTCTTCATATCCTTCATCCACAATATCTGCGCATATCTCCACACACTCGTCGCAGATATACACCCCCGCGGGACCGGCAATCATCTTCCTCACCTGATCCTGGGTTTTATTGCAAAAAGAACATCTGATATTGTCAGAAAATTTTCCTGCCATTCTTTTTCCCCTTATCATCCAGAATATAAGACAGTAAGCTTACTGCTCCGCACGCTTACGGTAGATTCTGTCGATCAGGCCATACTCCAAAGCTTCCTCGGCCGTCATCCAGTTATCTCTCTCCGTGTCCGCAGCGATCACATCATAATCCTTCCCGGTATTCTCCGCAAGGATCTTATTCAGCTTTTCTTTCGTCCGCAAAATATGCTTTGCAGCAATCTCGATCTCCGTAGCCTGCCCCTGGCTTCCGCCGGAGGGCTGATGGATCATAATTTCCGCATTGGGAAGCGCAAGCCTCTTGCCCTTGGCGCCGCCTGCCAGCAAAAAGGCTCCCATACTGGCCGCCATACCCATACAATTGGTAGACACGTCACACTTGATATACTGCATGGTATCATAGATTGCCATCCCTGCCGTCACGCTTCCGCCTGGGCTGTTAATATAAAACTGAATGTCCTTCTCAGGATCCTCTGCCTCCAGAAACAGCATCTGCGCCACGATCAGGCTTGCCGTAACATCATTTACCTCTTCCCCCAAAAATATGATTCTCTCCTTCAAAAGCCTTGAGTAAATATCGTAAGAGCGCTCGCCTCTGCTGGTCTGCTCTATGACATAAGGCACTAAACTCATATAAATCCTCCTTTTGGCCCGGGGCCCTGTATTTTACTCTTCGATGGCGCTGTCCCGTGCAAATTCAGCGGCCTTGCGCACTGCAAGATCTTCCCTGATCTGCTTGATGCTGCTCTCGGGAAGGGTTTCCTTTACCTGATCGGGTTCGATCTGGTAAGCCTCTCCGATTATCTTTATTTCCTCTTCAAACTCTTCTTCCGTTGCAGCGATATTTTCAGCCTTAACGATTGCTTCCAGAACAAGCCGTGTCTTGATCCGTCTCTCAGCCTGAGGCCTAACCTGCTCGATCATTTTATCACGGGAATTGCCGGTCATCTGATAGTACTGGTCAATGGTAAGCCCCTGCATCTGGATCCTCTGGGCAAACTCATCCACCATCTGCCTCTGCTGGGTCAGCATCATAGCCTCCGGAATCTCCATATCGGAATCATTGATAATAGCCTCAAGCACCTGTTCTTCCTTGGCGCTGTTGACTTCTCTTTCTTTTCTCTCTGTAATTTTAGCCTTAACGTCCGCCTTATATTCCTCTAAGGTTTCAAATTCGGAAACTTCTGATGCGAATTCATCGTCCAGCTCAGGGAGTTCTTTTTCCTTGATCTCCTTTACGGTACATTTGAATACCGCCGCTTTCCCCTGCAGTTCCTCTGCCTGATAATCCTCCGGGAAGGTCACATTCACCTCAACCTCCTGATCGATCTCTGCGCCGATCAGTTGCTCTTCAAACCCCGGAATGAAAGTGCCGGAACCAATGGTCAGATTGTAGTTCTCACCCTTGCCGCCCTCGAAAGCCACACCGTCCACAAAGCCTTCAAAATCCAGAACCGTCATATCCCCGTCCTTCACCGGCCTGTCGGTAACTTCAACATTCCTTGCGTTGCGCTCCCTTTCTTTACCGACTTCCTCGTCAACTTCCTCATCGCTTACGCTGCGGTCAAACTTCTCCAGCTTGATCCCCTTATATTTGCCAAGCTTCACCTCCGGCTTGACGGCAACCTCCGCCGTAAAAATAAAAGGCTCTCCTTTCTTAATCTGTACCACATCAATCTCAGGAGACGACACAATATCCTCCCCGCACTCTTCCAACGCATTCTCATAGGCGTCAGGAAGCATTTCATTTACCGCATCCTCGTAAAAAATTTCCGGTCCGTACATCTTCTCTATCATCTGACGGGGAACCTTCCCCTTACGAAAGCCGGGAACATTTATTCTGTTCTTATTCTTCAAAAAAGCGCTTTGAAGCGCCTTCTCCACCTCGTCAGCGGGAACCTCAATCGTCAGCTTTGCCATGTTTTTTTCCAGTTTCTCTACCTGTACGCTCATCCTGGTACATCCTCCTTAATCTGTCCTTTTCTAAAATAACGAACACCGCTCTCTGGCGCGCCATCCTTATGTTAAAAGGGTGCTTTACACCCCTGCAGGTTCGCTGTGCAAACCTGTGAATGCATGCGTTTCATACAAAATTCATGTAAATTCCGGACATGCTCGCAGTCATTTTAGCATTATATCATATCCCTGCCAAAAATACCAGAGCGGATTTTGATATTTTCCTTCCTACAAACAATCCATGAAAAAGGCGCAAAATAAGGCTGTCACGCTCTCTGCAATGCTTCAATACGCCCGATCAGATAACGTCCAGTCTGCGCCATCAGCCTGCTGGCCTCCGGCATCAGCTCCCTGGGCATTTTTATTAAGAAGTTATCCGCCTCAAAGGTAAAATTGCCCTCGTAGCGGATCTGTGCCAGGGCCGCGGCGACGGCATTCCAGTCCAGGCTTTCCATAAAGGGCATGGTATGGCAGTCGCTGACATAGTCCACATCATGAACATGAAGGGCCTGCAGTCTGTCCTTTCCCATCGCGCAGATGAAATCCCCAGGCTCCCTTCCTACCAGCGCACAGTGTCCCAGGTCAAGACACCCGACTATCCACGGGCTGCCTAACTCGTCCAGCATGGCGTTAAACTCCTCCGGGCAGGAACAGACACTGTCCACAATATATCCCCGCCGCTCGTCATACTGCCACATATTTTCCACGCAGACGCGGATTTGAAATTCCTCACAGTAAGGAATGAGTTCCCGGTAAAAGGCCAGACTGGCCTCAAAAAGCCGGTCTTTGTTTTTCATATAATTCAGATGCTGGATGGGATGGACCACAATATCCCTCACTCCCATAAGAGATGCCGCCTCCATGGAGCGGATGATCCATTTTTTGATTTCGGTGTCGTAGGGTTCCCTGCCTACAGAAGAGGGAAAGGGCGCATGAGCCTGAGCAAAGTCAAGGCCGCATTCCATTCCGGTCTGCTTCAGGCTCAGGGCATACTCCCTCCACCCTTCGCCGCACCAGATCCCTTCTCCTCTTTCCATGTCAAAAAAAGACCAGTCCGCCGCATCAAACCCAGCCTTTGCCAGGATCCTGACGCATTCCTGTCCCCCAAAACTTTTCGCCAAAATATCCGTCTGTGTAACTAATTTCATGCCATCCTCCATTTCTGCCTGCTCCCTGTATAAGTCCTTCCGGGCCGGGCAATATACCCGGGCGCAATTATCCGACGATCAAAAAGATTGACCGTTCGATATAAAGCGATATGCACGGTTCGGATTCTTTTGATACGGAATTATCATGAACCGAATCCATGCTCTTTTGCCCATGTCAGAAGTTCGTCATATTCGGATGTGACGCTTTTTATCGTCTCATCCTTCTCCTGGAGCATGGCCTCTTTTTCCATAAGAATATTGTCTTTCTCGGTAATAATGCTGTCCTTTTCAGTAATGATGCTGTCTTTCTCAGTGATGATGCTGTCTTTCTCAATAATTATGCTATCCTTCTGCGCGATTTCACTGTCCTTCTCGATAATTATGCTATCCTTCTGCGCCAGCATATCCTGCCATCCCTGCTGGGTTCGATAGTAATCCTCCCGGGCCTCGCACTGCATACGAATCTTTTCCTCCTGGCTAAGCTGGTAGACGGTTTCGGCGGCTTCGCCGATGTATTCGTTTTTCTGCGATAACATCTTTAGCTCCTCCCATGTGGCAGCTTTGAAGAGAGTCGCCCAATAATTGATCTGATAACGCCGATCCTCCTCCGTAGCCAAATCTGTTCGGGTTAAGTCTAACACACAAAGGCGCAACTTGTCACTATACAGAGTATAATTCTTTACATTTAAAAACTTATAAGTGGCATAAAATTCCGGGTGCTGCGGAAAAAGGGTGAAATTAAGTAGTCCGATCTGGATCACGGGGCGCACGGTCTGATACTTCTCTGCGGGTCTCAGGTTGTCATAGCTTCTGCACAGGTAGCTTAGGGAGCGGTCTGTCCAATTGTGCTCGTTGATAACCTGCATTTCCAGATTGATAATCACATTGTCATTCAGGCAGACCCTGATATCCAGAATAAAGGTTTTGTTATCAATGGTATCCCCAAGTTCAATGGGATTGGTGATCACGGCAGAGGAAATATCCAAAGGCGGAAGATGAAGCAGGGATGAGATTAATCCGATCAGTACATGGTTGTTTCGCTGAAGAAGCGCGCGGAACAGATAATCGTTTGTCATAGGAATGGAAAGAGGCCCAGTGGCAGAAAAATGAAATGCTTCGGTATGGCCGGTATTGTGGCCACTGCTTAAGATATGATCCATAGAATTGTTGTCCTTTCTGTGTAAGATGATGAAGATGTTAAGATTTGCAGTGTCGTTTGAGATAAGCCTATCAGCCTGACCAGGCTGTCAGAGCAAGGATCATTAAGGTTCCTAAACGTCAGAGTTCCTGCCGTTTACCCCATAAAGGATCATACCACGAAAAAAAGGAAAAACAAAGAAAAACGCAGGAATCGGATGTAGAAATTTATACAGAAAATCCGAGTGCAAACAGGCAAAATCTACAATATATTGTATTTTTTCCACAAGTATACCGTCCAAAACACTACACATAGTATTGTGTAAAATGATACGTTTTCCAAACAACGGATGCCAGGCTCCGCCAGAGAGCCTGATGTTTCAATCAAAATCCCGCGGGATTCACCAAATGTCTGCCTCGCAGCCACCTGGCTCATTGCCCGCAGGAATTAATCTTCCGCTTTTCAAAAAACCTTCCGTTTACATTAATTTCATATTACTTTTACCGGTACGCCCCCACAATCTCCAGAACAGCCCTCTGGAGCATCTCATCCACCTCCATGGCCTGGCGCCCGCTTACGGGGAGGGCCAAATCTCCCTGCGCCCTCTCCACAAGCCCGTAGAACCGTAAAAACAGCAGAGATAATCAATAGCTTCCCACTGTAATCCTTTCCTCTGTGAAGTTTTCCACAGAGGTTTTTTTCTCATAAAAATGCACTGCGTTTCTCAGGATGCCGTCTAATCCATAGTACTCATCTTCACAGGAAATCGGCAATTTCACTCTCCTGCCGCTAAATCCCGACTTATAAATGGCAGTAATAAGCTCCACTGTCTTACGTCCGTCCTCGCCGGTAATCAAAGGTGGTTTTCCCTTTTCCAGGGCGCTTAGCACACCCTCAATTTCCCCGGTGTGTCCTTCATAAGACAGAGGCTCTATGTTTTTCCAAAAATCCTGCAGTTTCCGTACAAGCCCTGCATTCCCCTCCGATCTGGGAAAACCGTTTTTTTGGCTGATTTCAGCCTTCACATCCCACGGCGCAGAAATTTTGGCGTCAGCGCACTGCAGCACAATACCCTGTTCTTCTCCATGGTGTACCACGGAACTGGTGACCTGAGCCAAGCTCCCGTCTTCATAATGCAGACAGGCCAGAGACAAATCCTCTACCTCTGCATTATCATGCATTACATTAGTCAGAACCGCCATAACCGAATCCGGCATTTTCCCTTCCAGCCAATTCAGCATATCAATATGATGCACCGCATGGTTTAGAGTTGGTCCCCCTCCTTCTTTTTCCCATGTCCCTCTCCACCAAAGATCATAATAACAATGCCCTCTCCACCATGCCGACTGTACGTTGGCCAGACAAATCTTTCCTGCCAGATTACTGTCAAGAGTCTTTTTTAATCTGTAAACGGAATCCCTGAACCGGTTCTGCGCAATGCACGCCATGGTCACACGATTACGCCTTTTCGCCTCCAACATCCTGTCACATTCTGCCAGACAAGCGGCCATAGGCTTTTCCACCACTACATTACACCCTGCATTCATACAGTTCACTGCAATCTCACAATGCACATAAGGAGGCGTACAGATATGGACAAGATCAATCTTAATCCCGGAAGCTAACATCTTCTCATGATCTGCAAACACCATGCTGTCCAGTCCGTATTTGACCTTTACCCCCTCCGCTTTCTGTGGGTAAATATCGCAAAGCGCCACAATACTGCATCTTTCCGGAAACGTAAGCAGGCCTTTGATGTGCTCGTTAGAAATTCCTCCTGTGCCAACAATCGCTACATTTATCATACAATTTGCCCCCTGTCGATTATTTTACTTTAACTGCCAAAAGTTCTGCCCTGACACAAAGCTCCGCCGCTTTAAACACATGTTCCTGCGTCATGGCATTTTCCGTCCGGTTGATACAGTCCAGAATCAACTGCCCGAAATAAGGATAGCCGACCTTTCCGGATACTTCAAAGTGCCGCTCTCCTTCTCCATTGACCAGAAAAACATGATCTCCGCCTTTATCATCAGTTCCGATATTTACGTATTTGCGCAGTTCAATATATCCTTCCGTCTCCAGGATAAAGGTCCGCCCGTCTCCCCATGTGGAAAGCCCGTCCGGTGTAAACCAGTCCACCCTGAAGTGCTGGGTTGCCCCATTATCTCCCAGAAGAACCGCATCTCCGAAGTCTTCCAGTTCAGGATACTCCGTATGGTTGTAATTCCCCACCTGGCTATACTGCACTTTTGCATCTTTTACCCCGCAGTAATATAGAAACTGTTCAATCTGATGGCTCCCAATATCACATAAAATACCGCCATATTTTTCTTTTTCAAAGAACCATTCCGGCCTGCCTTTAGGATCTCCAATCCGATGCGGGCCACATACCATAAATATGGCCATGATCTAATGCTATGGCTGCAATGCAAAATTCCCCCGGTTCTACCACTGGCATGGGTTTTCCTTTTGGTGCATAGTTCATTCCATCCTTTTCTCTCTCCATACTTACTTCTCGTCCTTTCCTTTGTATTTCCCCCTGAATCCGTGAACTTGACCTCAAATTAAAACCGGATGAAATTATCCGGAAAAAAACATAGGCGGCATGCCTCATTTTCGTGTAGTAATGCCTGCTGTTTTATAAAAATAGCATCAATTCACAAGCCCCATTCCTACAGGAGCGCGGACGGCAGATATCCTGTTGTCATCAGGTTTAGAGTGCAAAATATTCAAAGGCATAATACACATGCCGGAAAACATCGCGCCAGACATTGCTTTTCCCTAAGCCTATGATTAGTTTCCGGGCATGTTCCGTCACATGGCATGCCATATTGATCAGGTTATTGATGACCGTCCTGTGCCTGCGGCGCTTCACGGCATGTTTCAGATGGGGGTTCCTTTTCCCAAGCGATTCCTGCCCTATCATACGCAGTATGTTGTAGGACAGTATGGCAAGCTCCAGCACCAGTTCATTGGTCTCGAACTTGCCGGATGGGAGCCGCTCAAGGTCCATGTCCGTCTTCAGCTCGCTGTGGAACTGTTCACTCTCCCCATGGGCGTGGTAATGCCCGATGACTTCCCGGTCAGTGAAGCCTGTATTGGTCCACCACACATTGGCTTCGATGTCCGGGACAAGAAGAAACTGCCCCTTTTTGTCAATCGTGCGTTCAATGATCTCGTATCCCATGCGGAGCGTGGCATGCTTCGTGGTACCGTCCTGTGCCTGGTATGTGATTTCCTTCCAGTCGCTTCCGATATAGACATCCTTGCCGTCCCTGGGGTGGGTGATGTCAAGGGAATTGTCTTTTGCCATCCTGAGCCAGTCCTCTTTGCTTTCCTTACGGAGGTTGCGCTTAATGATGAAATGGCACCCACGCTCCAGGAGGATGCCGATGTTCTCGGCGGAGTCATTCCCGGAATCAAGCCGGAAGAGCAGGGGTTCATCCGTCAGCTGGCGGCAGAGGCCGATGGTCTCCTCCAGGAACTGGGGCGTGCCCTTCTGGCAGTGCTGTTTCCCTTCGCGCAGTTCCAGGTTGGCAAGGTATCCTTCGCTGCCGATATAGGCAAACATGGGTGCATAGCCGTCGCAGCCTTTGTAGGTCCGGGACACGCCCTCCTTGCAGGTCTTCGAATTGTCGAAAGGGGAGACGTCCATGTCTACAGGGACATATCCGCAAGGCAGCTTCGACGGGACAACGCCGTTGGATTTTAGCATCTTAATGTTCTCATCTAGAACCTGCCTGCGGATGGAGCTGCCGATTAAGTCAAAGCGCTGGCGCAGGGTCTCCGCAGAGGGGATGGCGTAGCAGATGCCGAGGGCCGCCTTATAAAAATCCGGGTCGTCATCCATTTCATGCACGGCATCAAAAGAGGGCTTGCCCATGCATTGCATGCCGATATATGTCAGCATGACATCACCGTTCTTTATCTGATGCTGGGGATGGTTACAGTCAACCTTCATGTTATTGCAGTTTTTGACGAAATCGCTCTTGCCGAGGATTGCGCCTACAACAGCAAGCCCGCCGCTTGGAATGATGCGCTCATTTGTAAACTCAACTGTAATATTTTTTCTCATGGTGACCTCCGGGATTTATTTTTTCATTAATCCCAGTATACCATGATACTCAAGATACTGCATTATTTTTCCACCCATTGGGTACACAATTCTGAACGATAAAAACAAGCAACAAATACCGAAAATATGCGATGTTTGGAAAACAATTTGTAACGAAGTTCACGGATTCAGGTTCCCCTATATCTCTTCTCTCCAAAAATACCCCTTTGCTAATTAAGAGGATCAGTTTTACTGACCCTCTTATATCAAATCATGGAATGTTAGCTATCCTGCAAAAATCCTTTAACTTCTTTAATTATTTTCCCCGGACCTCATCATAAATTGCCGCCCGGTCTTCCATTACCTGCTTAATCCCTGCCGCTTCCAGCTTTGTGATAAATTCATCATATAAAGAGTCAAAGGAACCGCTTTCGCATGTGATACATTTTACCATATACTCCGATCTCAGCAAATCCAAATCGGTCTGTATCTCCATCTGACTCTCCGGGGCATTCATATACTGGTATCCGCCATAATGCTTTCCTTCCAGGGACTTGGTATAGTCATCCATCACATATTTTTCATATCCGGGGTTATCCGCTGCAATACTGATATTAAAATCCTCCACGGTCTGAAAATATCCCTGATTTCCCACAAGGAACATATCCGTACGTATCCAGTCTTTATCAACAGCGTTGAATTCCCCGTCTTTGGCCATAGGCACACCGTCCTCGTTATATTCAAAATGCTCTCCCTCAAATCCATGGTAAATTGCAAATCCACCTTCTTCTGTAGCCATCCAGTCAAGATAGGTAATGGCCGCTTCTACTTCCTCTGCAGTCGCCGTCTTGGGGCAGAAAAGAATCATACCACCTGCTCCGTATACATCTGTATACTGAGAGTCCGGATATACACTGGAATACATCGGAGAAATAGACTCCATCTCAGCAGATGAGTCGTTGGCCTGAAGCGCCTGAAGCAAAGAACCGCGTAAAATGTCTACATTATATCCTACGTTTTGCTCGAAACATGCAATTTGCCCGTTTACGATATAGGACTGACTCTGCTCTCCGGTCTGGGCAAAATATTCCTGATTAATCAGGCCTTCATTGTACATTTGATTTAGCCAGTTAATATAATCTCTGTATCCCTCATCCGCATAATACTCAAAACCGCTCTGAATCGCACACTGCCTTTCGTCATTTACGTTTTTCATAAATGCCAGCGCAATTGTTCCCACATAAGGATAAATCGTCGCTCCGTTTTCCAATCCAAGCGGCCAGATTCCGATGATGTCCGATCTGCCATCAGGGTTCTCTTTTGCCATCAGCCTGATGGCCTCTGTCAATTCCTCCACATTGGTGGGAATGTCAAGTCCCAGTTCCTCCAGCCAATCTGTGCGGATGAATAAATTGTGGGAAGCCACTGTAGCTCTCCTTGCCACCACTCCATACAGTTCGCCCCCCGGCATCCTTCCTATATCCATGCACTCGTCGCCGATATAGTTCTTAAGATTTACCGCCTGGTCATCGCCGTCCACAAATTCTGAGAGATCCCATATTCCTTCTGATTCATAGTAGTCCCTGGCATAGCTGTAAGTATAGGTAAAGGTAATTGTCGGGGCAGTGCCTGATGACATCATGGTCTGCATTTTCTCCACCTCATCCGAACGTGGAACCGCAACAAATTCAAGTTCAATTCCAACCTTGTCCATTGCCTCCTTTGCGTAATCAACCCAGCGGTTATCCGTAATCGTGTTCCCTTCCGGCGCATTGGAACGGTCAAAGAGCTCCACCTGGATTTTCACATTATCAAATTGCTTGGATCCATAGGTAGTCTGATACCCGCTGCTGCCACTCTCTTTTGGTGCTTCTGCCTCATCAGTCTCCCCTGGTGCTTCTGCCTGCCCACTCTGCGTTTCTGTTTCACTTGCATCTGCACCGTTGTCCGTGCTGTCCTGGTCATTTGCACCGCATGCCCCAGCCCCCATTACCATTACGGTTGCCAAAACCATTGCCAATAAACGTTTCTTCATACTTTCCTCATTTCTGCGCGGCTTTTGTACCTACCAAGCCTGTGGATGCCGCGCGGACACAAACTTGCAATTGAAAAATCCAATTTTCAATTCTCCTGTTCATAGATTGCTATTCATTCCATTTATGATTTAGCTGTTTTTATCACCCCTTTACCGACCCCAGTGTCATTCCCTTTACAAAGTATTTCTGAAGCCACGGATAAACCAGAATAATTGGGATTGTAGCCACTGCCACCGATGCCATTTTCAAAGATTGCGTCATGACCTGCGTTCCGATCCCCTCGGAATTGGCCGAATCTGAATTTAATTCATTGGCGAACAACAGGGAACGAAGCCGCAGCTGTAAGGTGTACTTGTCCCCGTCTGAAATATAAAGCAGCGCCTGGAAATAGTCATTCCAATAGTTAACCGCATAAAACAGCCCTATAGTTGCAATAATCGGAAGTGATAACTGGAGTACAACCCTAAACAGAACCTGCATTTCCGTCGCCCCGTCAATCTGGGCTGCCTCGTATAGTTCCTTTGGAATTTCCCTGAAAAAGGTACGCATTACCACAAAATTAAAAACACTGACTGCATTGGGTATAATAAGGGCAAGCAGACTGTCGTACAGGCCCAGATTCTTCACCACCAAAAAGGTAGGTATAATACCGCCTGAAAAATACATGGTAAATAAAATAAATCCTGATAACAGTTTTCTGCCAGGGAGCTGGTCGTAGGATAATGCATAAGCTGCCGCTATGGTCAGCACAAGGCTCAGAGCCGTTCCCAATAAAGTAATCATAACGGTGGTCCGCATCGCATTCCATATGGCTGGCCTTGCAAAAACATTTTGATAAGCTGCCAGCGTAAAATCTTTCGGATAAAAAGTGACATCATTGTTCAGTACGGCATTTGCTCCGCTAAAGGAATATGCAAGCACATTTACAAAGGGATACAGGCAGGCGATTGCCATTAACCCTACAAAACCATACATAAGAACATCAAAGATTGTAAATCTCTGCCTTCTATTCTTTTTCTTCATGCCTCTCCTCCTACTAAATAATTCCATCCTCGCCAAGCAATTTGGCGAACTTGTCAAACAGAACCAAAATATGTATGTTTACCACAGACTGAAACAGGCCAATTGCCGTAGACTGGGCATAATCCGCCCTTACGATACCTAACCGATATACATAACTGGAAATCACTTCCGAAACCTTCATTACCGCATCATTTCCCAAAAGCAGCGGTGCATCAAGTCCTATACTCATCATTTTTGATATATTAAGCAGAAGCATGGTAACAACTGTAGACCGTATCATTGGGAGCGTAATATAAATAATCCTCTTAAATCTAGTTGCTCCGTCCAGATAGGCGGCCTCATATAAGCTTTCATCCACACCTGTCAGCGCCGCGAGATAAATAATAGTCCCCCATCCCACTTCCTTCCACACATTGCAGATCACATACATACACATCCACCATCCGGTATCACTCATAAAAGGCTTTGCACCTATCCCCAGGGATATTAAAACATTGTTGACGGTTCCCCCGTTTTGGGTAAACAAGTTTGCAGCTATCCCCGCAACTACTACCCAGGAAATAAAATGGGGGAGATATAATACTGACTGCGTGATTTTCTTAAAACCCATATGACGGATTTCATTCAGCATCAGCGAAATGATAATTGTTAGCGGGAAATTAACACACAGTGTCAAAAGGTTGAGCACCAAGGTGTTTTTTACTGACGACCAGAAATTGGAATTGGAGAAAACCTTTTTGAACACCTCAAGCCCCACAAACCTGCTTCCCATTACTCCCTTAAACACGTTATAATCCTGAAAAGATATGATAATTCCATACATTGGCACATATTTGAAAATAATAAAATATGCAATTACCGGCAAAAGCAGGAGATATAACCATTTATACCTCCACAATGCCCCCATAAAAGTTCTTTTCTGTACCTTCTTCGTCCCCATAAACCGCTCCCTTCTTTAAATAACCGCTCGTCACCCTATAACTGACTTCATTTTACAGATCAATTTCAAACAGAACCAGACAAATAATGTCGAAAAAGGACAGCAAACTTTACCATTTTTGCTTTTTCTGCTGCTTTTTGCACAAAAAAAATGCGGCGTCCTTTGTGATTAAACCGCAAATACGTCACACTTTTATAACTATAGCTTTATTTTCATTTTTCTTTTGTTTAATTTTTCAACTCCGTGCGGAGCACTTTTCTGCTTTGCGTAGAAGATTTTCCGGTCAGGGAACGAAAGACTCTGTTAAAATATGTCACATTAGAAAATCCCACCAACGAACTGATTTCCGTTATACTTTTATCCGTCCCCTCTAACAGCCTTTGCGCATGGCTGACCCTCAAGCTATTCACATACTGAATGATCGTGCAATTCGTATACCTCTTAAACTCATGGCAAAGATAATATTGGCTGACGTAAAAACGAGTGGAAAGTTCATCTAAAGAAATTTTATCTGCATAATTTTCATGCAGATGCCTGACCACATTCGTTATCCTGGTCCTCCCCTCAGACATCTGAGTTTCCCCGACATTTCTTGCCAGCTTAATCAAAAGCTGATTGAGCAGAAAGTAACAATACTTTGCAGAATACATATCCCCTTTATCCTGCTCAGCCATCAATTCATGCAAAAGCCCAACCACCGCTTCCCCGGCATCCTGCCTATAGAGCCACGTGCGCTTTGATAACAGGGAAAAAATCTGGGAATCCGGAACCACTGCCTTGGTAAAGTAAAGCACGATTCTTTTAAAATAAGTATCTTCACCACTGTAAGAGCGATGCATCACATAAGGAGGGTAAAGAATATAATCTCCCGGGTAAAGGCAGTATACCGTATCTTCCACCACATGGTAACGTATACCGGCCTCCAAATAATACAGTTCAAAATAATTAACCATATTGAATTTTCCGGTCAGTCTTTCTTTGTATTTTACATATCCTTTCTTGAATATACCAGACAAATCATGTTGAAAAATACGGAATTCTTTACCTATATTGCTATGAGAGAGTTTTTCGGCTGCACGGATATCATAAATTAACCAGCGTTCTGTCAATGTTATATACACTGTTTTGGCACTGAAAAAATTTGAAAACGATACACTTGGGTGATACAATATGAAGGGCAGAGATACGGAACAACAGAAATCTGTGAGGTGACCACATGGAAAAAGGACGGATTATCTTTTTAAACGGAGTAACCAGTGCAGGGAAAACATCAATCGTCGAAGCCATTCAGGAGCGTGACGACGTATTCTTTTATGTCGTAGCCAATGATTTGTTTCAGGAAATGGTTGGAGAAAAATACTTGCGTGAAAACTACTGGAAATATCTCAGCGAAGTAATCATCATGATGTACCACACTGCGAGACTTTATTCCGATCTGGGTAAAAATGTGCTGATCGATGGAATCTTAGTGGAAAGGGAAGAGCTCAAGCCGCATTATTTGCAGTTGTTGGAAATTCTGAAAAACAATCCCCTGGATTTGGTTGAAGTATACTGCCCTCTGGATCTGTGCAGGAAAAGAAATTTGATCCGTGGGGACAGGTACGAAAGCCAATCGGAGGAGCAGCAGGAATTGATGGCCAAAGACATTGCGTACAGTTTGAGGATAGATACGAGTCTGCACAGCGCGGCGGAATGTGCGGAGATCATTGTTAAGGGATTGTTGGGTTAAACGGCGGCCACTCACTTTTCCAGCACAATATCTTTCCCTTCATCGGGAATCCATATTTCCAGATACGGCGCAGAGCCAGAGCCCCCTTGAAAATCCCTTTGTGACTCGCCCATCCCTCCTTGCGTTTTTCCCCTTTTCCTCTTATACTGTAAAAGGTAAAAATTTTTCATCCAAAGGAGGTCTTAAGGCATAATGAAATTCACTACCAGAGGGCTCGTTCAGACCGGTCTGCTATTGGCCGTCTGCATAGCCAGCCAGTTCTTTAAAAATCTTTCGGTATATCTTACCGGCCCCATTGTCAATACCACCATCATTCTTGCAGTACTGGCCGTAGGGCTGTGGAGCGGGATTTTGATCGGCGTCATCGCCCCTGTCAGCGCATTCTTTATTTCCGGCTCACCCATTATGGCCGCCATTCCCCTCATGTTTCCTGTTATTATGGGCGGAAATATTATCCTCGCGGTATGTGTGCAGTTTTTCTATACAAAAAAGAGCGTCTCCGGCAAAAGCAACACAAGCAAAGGCTGCGCTTCTCAAAGGCTGATCACGGGTCTGATCCTGGGCTCCGTTCTGAAAGCTGCATTTATGGGGGCGGTAATTGTACTCATCCTGCTTCCCTCCTTCGGAAGCAATATCGCCGCAAGACTTCCGAAACCCGAGGCTCTGCCCGGAGTGCTTGCCACCGCAAGGATCACCTTTTCCCTGACCCAGCTCATCACAGCCCTGACCGGAAGCCTTCTTGCTTATCTCGTCTGGATTCCCCTCAGAAAATACCTGGAAAAAGGGGATTAATCCCCTTTCACCCGCCAATATAGGTTTCCTGACCGCTCCAGGAGATTTTCCGAAATCATATCCCGGCGGAGGGTACAGAAATCATCATAGAAATCGGCAATAATAATATTGACCTCCCGCTCGGTGTATTTCCTGTCAAACTCAAAGGCATCCACAATAACCTCCAGGATGATACGCTCCTTCTTTCGCTGAGCGGGAATGGATTTCAGCTTTCCGTATTTGAAAAAGGCGTCCACCACCCGTTTGCGGTATTTCGCCTCCCGCTCCTCCTGGATGGCCGCATCGTCCGGCTTTTCTTTGATCAGATCAAGAATGCTGGTTTGGAGCAGGCTGGTCTGAATCGAGTACATGGTATAGTACTGTGTCTTGTAGGACGTCACCAGCCCTGCCTCCGTAAGCTTCTTCAAATGAAAAGATACGGTGGAGGCGGACAGGTCAAGGCGCTCTGCCAGGCGCTCCACATACATATCCTCCATAGCCAGCGCTTTGAGAAGATGCAGCCGGGATTTATCCGAAAGACACTTAAAAAGCATGATCGCTTCATTCTCTGTCATTTTGGTTCCTCCTCCATCTTAACCATATTTTCTTTAATATCCTCTGCCACAGAAAGCTTGATGCTCTCGATATGCATAGCTTTGACATCATCGTGCTGCTTCGCCCTCTCATAGGCTGCCGCCCAGGACGAGGGTATCTGTTCCAACTTTTCTTTCAGGAAATCCCATGCTTCTGGCTGATCAGCCCCGTACTGCTTTATAGCTGCCGACCATACCGTGTTAAAAATCTCATAAACATTCGCCTTTATCTTCTCAAAATCCGCTTCGTCACCGTAGCCTTCCTCCTGCAGCCGTTTCCGTGCAAGCTCACAGGCAGAAATTTTCTGTTCAAAAAAATCACGTATCTCCATTTTCCCTCCTTCTCTGCATCTTTCAAATTCTGCAGGTTTCATGTTTATTTATATCGTTTTGTTTTGTATGTTTTGATTATATATTCATCATTATTTTATGTCAATATTAATTTTATATTTATCGAATTAAATCGAAATGATTTTTATTCGCCTTGGCTTTTCCTTGTGTTCTTTATCTTTTGCATGCTATAATGAGATACGCCCGCCGTAAGGCAGTTCACGGGAAAGGAGTTGGCAGCATGGCATTACGCCAGGAAAAAACTTACACAATTGAGGATATTTATTCACTTCCGGAAGGCCAAAGAGCGGAACTGATCGACGGAAAAATTTATAATATGGCCCCGCCTGTCAGAATCCATCAAAAGTTAATATCCGAATTGACTCAATCTATCGGACAATATATCAAGTCCAACGGCGGAAACTGCGATATTTATCCCGCTCCTTTTGCAGTATTTCTGAATGATGATAATCGAAACTATGTTGAGCCGGATATTTCGGTGATTTGTGATAAGGGAAAGCTAAATGAAAAGGGCTGTAACGGTGCACCGGACTGGATCATTGAAATTGCTTCGCCAAGCACGAGTTCGCTAGATTATGGGATAAAGCTTTTCAAATACCGTACCGCCGGAGTAAGGGAGTACTGGATCATCAACCCTGCCACCCGGACGGTCAATGTGTATGACTTTGAATCCGAAAAGCGAACCGATCAGTATCCTTTTGAAGAACCTATTCCTGTATGTATTTATAAAGAGCTGACCATTCAGGTCTCAAAGCTTCTCTAAACAAAGGATACCGGGCGCCGCTAATCCAAAACAACGGATGTCAGGCTTCGCCAGACATCCTTATGCTCAAAAACAGCCCGCCTGCATACCGCAGACGGGCCATTCTTTTCAGTTTCTTATTTCATCCTGAGAGATGTGTTATTTCATCTCGAGAGATTGTTATTTCATCTCTTCTTCTTGCTTCTTGATCATTCTACGAACCATCTCGCCGCCGATAGAACCAGCTTCCTTGGATGTTAAATCGCCGTTGTAGCCCTCTTTCAAGTTAACACCAAGCTCAGAAGCAACCTCAGTTTTGAAACGATCCATAGCTGCCTTAGCTTCAGGAACTTCTACTCTATTAGATTTGCTGCT
>CAJTVL010000037.1 GCA_910579425.1 uncultured Lachnospiraceae bacterium
AACGATCCATAGCTGCCTTAGCTTCAGGAACTTCTACTCTATTAGATTTGCTGCTAGCCATCTTTTTCACCTCCGTTATCTTATTTGACTGCTCTTGCAGTCATGCTTCAAGATAAGCGCTTTCAGAAATTCGCTTATCCTGAAGATTTATCTTTGCGATTTCTCTCCGTTCAAAGCTGTTTCTTTATCACTTATCTTGATCATAGTATTAACGGTGTTGGCGAAAATATTTTGGTAAGTTTTTCCGTATTCAGATCACCCGGCCGGCTTTGCAAAAATCCTTGTGTAAATCAAAAGCTTCTGAGCTTAGCCTCCTCCTCATTTTCGGAGACTTCCACCGATTTGACCTTTAAATAGTAGCCATACTGCGCATTGACCTGCACATAAACCCGATCTCCCGCTTTGTGTCCCATAAGCGCTTTCCCTATGGGAGATTCCACGCTCACAAGGCCTTCTAAGGAATTTCCACGCATGGTGGTTACAATCTTAAGCTTTTGAGAAGTGCCGTCCTCCTCAAATTCCACTTCCACCGTTTTATTCATGCCTACTTCGTCTTCCTCTGAGGAATCGGAAATCACTTCTGCGGTCTTAATCATTTTTTCTAAAAAGCGGATACGGCTTTCATTTTTATTCTTTTCCCGCTTCGCCGCATAGTACTCAAAGTTTTCGCTCAAATCTCCATGTGCTCTGGCTTCCTTCACCGCCTCCAAAAGCCTGGGACGGATGACCAGCTTCCGCTCTTCGATTTCAGCCTCCATGGCTTCAATGTCTTTTTGTGTCAACTGATTAAACATGTCTCTCCATTTCTGCAGCTCTCTGCAGATATACGCTCCGCCTAAGCTGCGCCTGAAACACCTCACCGCAAAAAACTATCCTATACTCATTCCGCCGGCTTCTAACTGGACCGTCACCAGCTTTCTGCACAGATACTGGATCAAATCCTTGCGGGTAATGATCCCGATAAAGCGTTTCCGGTCATCAATCACCGGGACAAAATTCTGATTCATGGCTTTATTCATTAAGTCTTCCATATTGACATCCACATCCACCGGCTCATTGTCAAAATTCCGGCGAACCGCTGTCATAGAAACTTCCTCCGCCTTACGCAGGGATAAGTCGCCGTGTTCCTTTATGTACCAGAGAATATCACCCTCTGTCAGAGTACCGATATAACACCCGTCCTTTTTCCGGATCACCGGAACTGCCGCATATCTGTGATTTTCCATTTTTTCCAATACCTGACGTAGTGTGTCCGTATCATAAACATGCGCCACCTCGCTTTTCGGCGTCAAAAAAAATAATATGTTCATCTCTATCCTTCTCCGCTTATCTCATGTATACAATTTTTTCTGCCATGGCATCCGCCGCCTGTCTGTCTGCCAGAGCGGCAAGAATTTCCAGCGCAAAGGGAATCGAGCATCCCATCCCCCGTCCGGTTATAATATTGCCGTCCCGCACAGCCGGCTCACAGACAATCTCTGCGCCCTCAAGCTGCTCCTCAAACCCGGGATAAGCGATTGCCTTTTTCCCCTTCAAAAGCCCCCTGTGTCCCAAAATGGAAGGTGCCGCGCAGATCGCGCATACTGTTTTCCCTGCTGCCGCAAAAGCATCCACCTGCGCCATCAGCATTTCACATGCCTCTAAATTCTTAGTCCCTGCCAGGCCGCCGGGGAGCACCAGCACCTCCTCCCCTGCAAAATCCACGTCTCCAATCAGGCAGTCCGTCATCACCTCAATCTGGTGGGAGCCCATCACGGCCTTTTCGTTCATGACGGAAACCATTTTCGTTTCAATCCCCTGTCTGCGCAGAATATCCACCACTGTAAGCGCCTCTATCTCCTCAAAACCAGTACCGAAAAATACACATACTTTACTCATCGCTGTCCCCATGCCTTTCTGTTCACCGCCGCTTTCGCGGCAAAAATTTTTGTCCTAAGACTACATTTATTTTACCATCATTTGTATTGAATTACCAATAAATGATTTGTAAACTTTATTAAGAAAAGTTATACTGTTTGTGTCATCATTCATATAACTGCAAATGAAGCACGCCGATGCGTGCGCAGGTCGCAGGGGCACCCCGGGCCAAGTCGTAGGGCATCCTCCCGGCTGCGCCGGATCCCTCCTTACGGCAAATTACGCCGGGTCCCTCCTTGCGACATATAAGGAAAGGAATGAATATTTCTATGGAAATAGAACGCAAATTTCTGGTCAGCCTGCTGCCCGAGAATCTTTCTTCATACCAGTGTCTTCATATTGAACAGGCCTACCTGTGTACCAACCCTGTAGTACGCATCCGCAGGCAGGATGAGGACTATTATCTGACCTACAAGGGAAAGGGGCTGATGGTCCGTGAAGAATACAATCTCCCCTTAAATAAAGAAGCTTATCTTCATCTGCGTTCCAAGGCAGACGGCAATATTATCTCCAAAAAAAGATATTTGCTTCCTATATCAGAGCCCGCTTTTTCAGACAGCTATTTATCCTCTGCCAAACCGAAGCCGTCTTTTGAGCTGAAGATCGAACTGGATCTGTTTGACCCGCCCTTTGCGCCGCTGGCGCTGGCTGAAGTGGAATTTCCTGACATGGAGTCGGCCCGGGCCTTTCTCCCTCCTGCATGGCTGGGAAGAGAGGTGACGGATGATGAAAAGTATCATAATTCCAATATGTCAACAAGGAAATTGAAATAGACGCTCCGCCGGTAAACCCGGCAGAAAAGCAGCCTGATGCGTGCAGGCATATTGAAGTATATTCACCAGATTGCAATTCTTAAAGGAAATATGTTATAATGAAGCACGCTGATACGCGATTAGTTATTAGATACAGAAAGGTTTACTTATATTATGGGAAACAGCAGCGATATAAAAAACATAACAGAGGCCGAAAGGCGGATTGCAGAGCTGGAGGGGGAAAATTCTGCCCTGAGAGAGGCCTTGCATAATGCAGAGGCTGCAAATGAAGCCAAAAGCTCCTTTTTATCCAATATGTCCCATGATATTCGTACTCCTATGAACGCGATCATGGGCATGACCTCCATCGGACTGTCTCATATTGATGAAAAACCCCGGGTGCATGACTGTCTTTTGAAGATACAGACCGCCTCCTCTCATCTCATGAGCCTTGTAAATGATGTGCTCGATATGTCCCGTATTGACAGCGGCCGTCTTACCTTAAATGAAGAATCCTTTTCCCTGCCTGATCTGGTTCATGATATTTTTGTAATCATACGCCCTCAGGCTGCCCAGAAAAATCAGACTCTTCAACTGGAAATCGGGCAGATTTATGAAGAAAATTTAATCGGGGATCCTCTCCACCTGCGGCAGATTCTGGTCAATATCATCGGAAACGCAGTCAAGTATACTGCGGCAGAGGGTCACATAAAGGTATGGTTCGGTCAGCATTTACCGGATACGGAAAATCTGAAAGGCAAGTCCATATGGCTGGATTTCACCTGTGAGGACAACGGAATGGGCATGAGCCCTGAATTTCTGGAAAAAATATTCCTTCCTTTCGAGCGGGTTCACAATGAGGCTACCAGCCAAATCGAGGGCACCGGACTGGGCATGGCCATTGTCAAAAAAATTATAGACCGCATGGATGGGGAGATACACGTTACCAGCACCCAAAATGTGGGAAGCTGCTTCAAAGTGGAGCTTCCTGTTTCCATTGATCAGAGCGCCAAAAAATCCCTCAGCGTTCCCCAGGGACAGGTTGTCCTTGTAGCGGAAGACAGCGATGAGAGAGCGGCTGCAATCACAGACTGCCTGAACGCTTCCGGTTTGCGCCCGCTTCACTTCAGGAGCGGAATGGAGGCCGTAACCTGGCTGACCGAGGCGGAGTACGAAGATCATATGCCCTGCGCAGTCTTTATCGGCCAGGAGCTGAGCGATATGCCCATCCTGGAGCTGGCCTCCCATGTCCGTCAGCTCGCCGGGGAATCGATTCCCATCCTGCTGCTTTCCGAGGAGGATTGGGCCCAAATAGAATTCCGCGCCAGGCGGGCCGGAGTAGACGCCTTTGTCCCCTGCCCCCTGTTTAGAACCAAGCTTATGGATACTCTTTCAGGCCTTTTGAACAAAAACCAAAAGGAAAAAGATGAGGGCCTGCTGTCAAATGAAGATTACAGTCAATACCGTATCCTGTTGGTAGAAGACAATGAACTCAATCAGGAAATTGCCATGGAGCTTTTGTCCACAACCGGGGCAGCGGTGGAAGTGGCTGGGAACGGCGCCCAGGCAGTGGAGCTCTTTGAAGCTTCGCCGGAGGGCTATTTTGACTTGGTCTTTATGGATGTACAGATGCCGGTCATGAACGGCTACGAAGCCACCAGACGCATTCGCCAATTGCATCGCAGGGACGCAAAGTCCATTGGAATCATAGCCATGACGGCCAACGCCTTTGTAGAAGATATACGCCTTTCCCGGGAAGCCGGAATGAATGAGCATGTATCAAAGCCTGTGGACTTTGAACACCTTCAGGAGATCATGAGAAAGTATTTCAGCAGTGCAGACAGGAGCGAGGATGCAGCCTTATCAGGATGAATATATTGCCAACTTAAAAGAGATTTCAACACTTACCGCAAGGCAGAAGCCCAGGGGACTTTCTTTTGAAGAGTATCTTAAAGAGCTTCTCGAAAACAGAGAGCGGGCACAGCAGCTCTCCAAACGCAACATGGAGCTGCTGCGGAACAACCTGTTCCCTGTTCTGGATCATCTTTTTGCGGCTGGGGACAAAGTCTGCAGCGAGCTTCAGGAATTTGCCGGCAGACTGCTGAGCGGGCGCAACGAGCTGGATGTAGGGCTGTTTTGTCAGATCCATCAGGCTCTGCTCAGCCATGCCCGGATGAAAAGGGACCGGGCTCATGTGATTGAAGAGCTTTACTGGCTCGGAATCGGACGCAACAATTTATGTGCCAAGCTGGTAGGACTGGATCTGTCAGAGATTGAAAAGTATACCTCCCAGATGCGCCTGTGCTTTATTGAGGCCGCGGCTTATCTGAAATATTATGACGAAATCGAGGACTCTCAGACCCGGGGGTATATTCTGCGCTCTCTTGCCAACCGTTCCTTGGGACAATTCAAATATCCTAATGAAAAAATTCATCTGACCAAGCAGACTCTGCAGATTCTGCAGGATAAGCATTATCAGGAAAAGGAGCCCGACCTTCCCTGGGAGAGATATATCGCTATGACCCACCAGCAGATGACGGCCAACATTTCCCACAGTAAGGATAATCTCATGTCGGCCCAGGATATTGCCGATGTGATGGAGTCTGCCTATATCGTTTACCAGCAGAGGCTTCAGGAGGCGGCCGACCAAAACCAGCGTCCCCCTGTCCGGTTCGCTTTTTCTTATCATGCCATAAACTATTATTGCGGCCTGTATAATCTGGACGAACTTCTGACCCGGATGGAGTCTTTGATGAATGCCGTAGATCCTCTTGATTTCGGCCTTGAGAGTATGTATGGCCTTATTTCGCTGCCGGCCTTCTACTGTCAGTATCTGACAGAATATCCCGAAAAAATTCCCGGGCGGAAAGCCTATATCGAAAATCTTTATCAGAAAATTCTGGACTATGTGGAAATCTTTCCCGAAGCGTCAGGCAATGAAACTCTGTTTTTTTATCTGCGCCAGCTCTCCGCCACCTTTCTGGAAACAAAAGACAGCATCTCCTACAAAGATTTTATCTTAAAGCTCTTGATCCGCTTTGCCCCGGACACCTACATACATTCTTACGTGGTGGGTAAGGCGGCTGTGGCCTTATGCGAAATCATTTATAAGGAAGAGAACGACTTTTTTGAAGATATTGACTTCATTCACGGGATCGACGACCCGGAGGCCAAACGGCAGGCAATTCTGGATTATGCCATGGAGTGCGGTATTTTTCATGACACAGGAAAACTTAACTTTTTAAGCCTCTACTCTCAGTCCGGACGGCAGTGGTTCGAAAACGAATATGAAATTGCACATCTGCATACCGTGGTAGGCAAAAGCCATCTGGCCATGCGCCCCTCTACCTGCCGTTTTGCAGAAATTGCACATGGGCACCATTCCTGGTATGACGGCTCCCGCGGCTATCCGGCTTCCTACCATCGCCTGGAATGCGCCGAAAGACAAATGGTTGACGTGATCGGGCTGATGGACTGGTTTGATAACGTGATGTATACGAACCGGCTCTTTACCGGGGTGGAAATGACCTTTGAGGAAGCGGTAGCCACCGCCGTCTCTCTGGAGGGCAGAAGGTTTTCTCCCCTTTTAACCCCGCGGCTGTTAGACCCAAAGGTGACAAAACGGCTTTCCCTTATTTTCTCATCTGCACGGCAGGAGGCTTACCGCAAAATCTACGAAGACTCCGAAAATAAATAAATTTCCGAAACATTTTCACTGTTTTGGAAATAATATAAATAAATATGATATGCGCACAGGCCGTGCAGAAATGAGGATAACTATGTGTACCAGCATCGCAATGAAGACAAATGATTTTTACTTTGGCCGCAATATGGATTTGGAATATGAGCTAAACGGAAGTATTGTCGTAACCCCGCGGAATTTTCCTCTTTTCTTTCGCAAAACAGCCCCCTTAAAGCATCATTATGCCATGATGGGAATGGCCGTCCTCTCGGAAGGCTTCCCCCTCTACGCGGAGGCTGTAAATGCAAAAGGGCTTTGTATTGCAGGCCTGAATTTTCCGGACAATGCCTACTATTCCCCAAAGGAAGACCCGGATAAGATAAATGTTTCCCCCTTTGAGCTTGTTCACTGGATCCTGGGGAAGTGCTCCTGCATCAAGGAAGTCAGAGAGCTTGTGAAAAATACCCATCTGATCGCCATTCCCTTCAGCGAACACCTCCCCCTCTCCCCTCTTCACTGGCATATCGCCGATCGGAACTTTTCCGTGGTTCTGGAAAATACCAGAGAGGGACTTTTTCTGTATGACGATTATGTAGGCGTCCTCACCAATAACCCCGGCTTTCCCTTCCAGACCACAAATCTCTGCCAATATCTGAATCTGGACGCCCGCTGCCCCCAGAACTGCTTCAGTGAAAAAGCCCACGTAAAGCCCTTCGGCAGGGGCCTTGGCTGCGTCGGCATGCCCGGCGATTTTTCACCTGCCTCCCGTTTCGTGAAAGCGGGGTTCCTAACCTTGAATTCCGTCTGCACCTCTGACGAACAGGGAAGCGTTTCTCAGTTTTTCCACCTTCTGGACAGCGTGGCTATGCCCCGGGGAAGCGTGATTACAGAAGACAGCTTATACGACATCACTTTATATTCCTGCTGTATCAACGCCTCCAAGGGTATTTATTACTACAAGTCCTACGCAAACAACCAGCTCTCGGCAATCAATATGAACCGGGAAAATCTAAACTCCTGCAATTTAAAAATCTATCCTGTAATCCGGTGCCAGCAGGTGGCCTGGCAGAATTAGAACATGTGCCCACCGGGCACAGCAAAAGCGGCCGCGGGCAGGGCTCTTTTCTTTGCCCGCGGTTTTGCTTAATTTGCCATAGCTTTTACCTTAAGAAGCGCTTTGTTCACAGGCGGCATCAGTATGATTATCACTGTAATCACAGCCTCCGGCACTAAGTACGCCCCATTATAGGCCAGAGAATAAACGGGCGCCGACATGTGATAGGCTGCGCCATTGCTTCCGAAGAAAATCATCCCTGACAAAAAAGTAAAGAAATATCTGCCCAGCGCACCTGCCAGATAGCCTATCAGCATTCCGTTCTTTTTGCCGGAAAAAATTCCGGAAAGTCCCAGGGCCCCAAAGCCAAAAATGTAATCGGTAAACATTTGGGGAATACTGATGATATAGGGATCCACCACCAACTGCAAAAAACCGTAGGCGATTGCCGCCATCAGTCCCGTGCGCAGGCCATATATGTAACCGATCAGGCAGACAAAGAACATACTGCAAAGCGTCACCGAGCCTCCCATAGGCATATCTATCAGCTTGACCATGCTGGTCACCATGGCAAGCGCCATAGCCATAGCTGAAAACACCAACGCCCTGGTACTGATTTTCCTTTTCCCGTCCCCTCCGCTGACCATACAGCCGACCAGCAAAACGGCAACCATAACCGCCACAAGTGCGCCATATCCGGCCCCGGTCAGTTCAAAATAATTTCCCCATTCCTCATCAATAATTTTTCTTGCAAAAACAGACATAAAAAACCTCCTTGTTCTAATCACAGGAGGAAGGCATAACAAAGGACTGTACTCTTGTACAAACTGCCTTTGTAACAATTATTATAAATGCAGGCTGCTCTTATCCATCCTGCACTTATAAAAATCAGCTTCCCTACGCCGGTATTATCCGGTTCAGGTAATGAGGGTCAGCCGGGCCCTTGGCCCCTTGGCACTCTCAGCTTATGCTCCCCTAGCGATATTTATGTGTTTGTATTTTGTTGTAGTACCTAAAATATACCTTTTGGGGATATTTGTCAAGACTAGGACAAAATTTGTCCAGACAAAATTTGTCCAGACAAAATTTGTCCAGACAAAATTTGCCCCGGACAATTTTTTTCTTGCATTCCCGCGCCAACCTGCTATAATAAAAGACATGGAAGCATAGCTCAGCCGGGATGAGCGTTCGCCTCACACGCGAGAGGTCATGGGTTCGAGCCCCATTGCTTCCATTTTTTGTGGTAAGGAGGGGCCCGCGAAGCGGGTTTTCTTTTGGGCCAGTTGTCATTATTACCACTGTCTAACCACTTGATGATGTAATGCCAAGCTGCACCAGCACCCTGATCAGGGCAATCGCAAAGTCACTTTTTTCTCCATCTGAAAAATAAGAATATTTTTCACCTACGGTGCAGAAAGGAGTCTCCATGGCATTACACCAGGAAAAAACTTACACGATCGACGATATATACGCCCTTCCGGATGGTCAAAGGGCAGAGCTGATTGACGGCCGGTTTTATGACATGGCTCTGCCAAACCGAATCCATCAAAAGCTGATCAGCCGTCTTTCTGAATAAGGATGACCGGAATTATGTGGAACCGGACATTTCCGTAATCTGTGACAAGCATAAGCTGGATGACAGATGGTGCAACGGGGCCCCAGACTGGATCATCGAGATCGTTTCGCCCAGCACGGAACACATGGTCTACGGCATAAAGCTCTTCAAATACCGTTCGGCAGGCGTCCGGGAATACTGGATTATAAATCCACGAACCCGCATCGTAAACGTCTTTGATTTTGAACACGATCAGGAATCGGCCCAATACAGTTTTGAGGATGAGATTCCCGTCTGCATCTATTCTGACCTGACTCTCAGGATTTCTGATCTGCTGTAAAATCATTAAAGATAAATTATTCGAAAGGAGAAAGAAATGCGCTTAATGACTGCAACAGCTCCATGCAGAGTTTGAGGACACATGCATGGAGGAACCGCCTTCAATGACAGGCTTATCGTCCTCAGGCTTTGCACTTATCAATGCCAAATTTAAAACGGTTAAATATTGATACCAAAGGAGCAAAGCCATGAAAAATACAATATATGAATTAAAAACCTTTCTGATTCTCTGGAGTACCCAGTCCCTGTCACAGCTTGGAAGCGCCATGACAAATTTCGCCTTAACGCTCTGGCTCTACCAGAAAACCGGTTCCGCATTGCAGACGGCGCTCTTATCCATCTGTTCCTACGCGCCCTATGTGATCATGAGCATCTTTGCCGGAACTTTGAGTGACCGTTGGGATAAAAAGAAGGTGATGCTGATCTGCGACACCTTCGCCGCCTGCTGCAGCCTCTTTGTGTTGGTTTTACTGAAAACAGACCGCCTTATGCCGATGCATATGTATGTACTGAATGCGGTGAATGGCCTGATGAATACCCTGCAGCAGCCTGCAAGCGACGTGTCCATGACTCTGATCACGCCCAAAAAGCATTATCAGAAGACAAGCGGCCTACGGTCGCTTTCCAATTCCCTGGTGACGATTTTGAATCCTGTGCTGGCAACGGCGCTATTTGCCTTTGCCGGAATGGAGGCTGTGATCTATACAGATCTGGCGACATTCGGGGCCGCCTTTCTGGCCCTGCTTTTGTTCGTCAGGATTCCCGGAATAAAAAGAGAAGCCAAAACAAAGAGAACTCACTTTTTCACGGAGGCAAAGGCAGGCCTGTCCTATCTTCGCTCCCACAGCCTGATTCTGGTACTGATCCTGTTTCTGGCCAGCGTAAATCTGGTAGCCTCCGCATTTGACGCGGTGCTCCCGGCTTTTGTACTCCCCCGGAAAAACGGGGGCGAGGGCGTCCTTGGGATCGTTACCTCCTGCGCGGGGATTGCAATGCTCTCAGGCAGCCTTATTACAATCCTGCTGCCGCCTCCCAAAGACCGTATCAGGGTGATTTATCTCACAATGCTGTTTTCCCTGAGTACGGAAAATTTTCTGCTGGCTTTCACAGGTTCGCCCATTTGGTGGTGTCTGGGACAGATCATAGGCTGGATGCCGGTGCCTATTATGAACGCCAATCTGGATGTAATCCTGCGCTCAACCATCCCTGCGGATATGCAGGGGCGTGTGTATTCCTGCCGGAACACTCTGCAGTTTTTTACCATCCCCATTGGGTTCTTTTTGGGCGGGCTGTTGGTTGACAAATTCTGTGAACCCCTTATGGCAGCCTCCGCCTCCGGCGGACTTTTGACCACCCTTTTCGGCAGCGGCAAAGGTTCGGGAGCCGCAATGATGATGTTCTTTCTGGGAATTGCGGGAACTCTCATCTGCCTGGGGTTTGGGAAGATTTTGAAGGGATATATCTATAAAGATAAGACTGATTAGACGTAGAATGTAAAAATTTTAACCAAAGGCAGGCACGGAATATGATCCATGCCTGCCTTTTTGATGCGCCCCAGGCCCCCTGCCTCAGCTTCTCTCACACCAGTTCGCTGTCCCACACGTCAATATCGCTGTCCTGGAACACTTCCTTAAGTCTCTCATGAAGCCTTGCTTTCTCCACTCCCTTTTTCAGCACTACCTGCAAAAACCCGCCGCCCCCGGCGCCGCAGATCATACGGCCGTCGATCAAGTCCGAAATACTTTCAAAAATCTGGTCGATGAGAATGTTGGTGCTTCCCTTGTCAATCTTTTTCGACAGCTCCCAGTGCTGACTAAGGAGCTTTGCAAAATCGTCCACATGGCCCCGACGGAGCTCAAAGGCCATCAGGGTCGCCACCTTCTGTATCTCGTTTAAGGCAAACACCGTATCGGGCTCGTTGCCAATATAATTTCCCACCACATCCCGGAGCAGATTTCTTGCAAGCCTGCGCTGTCCGGTGTAGATCAGGGCAAACCGCTCCCTCAGCTCCTCCCAGGTCTTTTGGGGAAGCCGGACAGGATGTACCTTGATCTCCTGCCTGATTCCGGGCGCGGTGGTGGTATACTTGATTCCCTCCGTAATGCCTCCCACCTGATCCTGCCAGCCGCCCCCTGTGGACATGATCTGCTCCATACAAAGTACCGTACTGTAAAGCTGCTCTTCACTGTGAGAAATGCCGGTAAACTCAAGCAGAGCCTTCACACAGGCTGCCGCCAGAATACTGCTGGTGCCCAGGCCGCTTCCCTTAGGGACACCGGTGACCTCGGAGCGCATCACAAAGCCGCCCCCCATGCGGGAGAGAATTTCCCTGAGGCTTCCCCCTTTCATGGGAAGGATCCCGCAGGCAAGAAGAGCCGCTTTTTGCAGGGCAAAAGGATCGTAGGGATCCCCTGTCTGCTGCAAAGGTTCGATCTGATCAAACTCACCGTGAACGTCCATATCCCGGCTGTCAAAAATGATCTTAAGCTCCCGGATCTTTTCCAGCGTCACCTCCACCGGGCGTTTTCCGTCAAGGAGTATGGCCGCATTCAAAACGGTGCCCCCTTTTTCATTGCAGTAGGGCGGCGTATCGCTCCAGCCGCCTCCCCAATTTACCCGCAAAGGAAGCGCAACCCTGTGCCGGTCCATTACAATACGGCAGGTCTCGTTTACCTGCAAATCCTTCAAAGTAGCGCCCAACACCGCCTCCCCGATACACTGAAAGCAGGCCCCAATCTGCTTGTCACCGGCATAGCTTCCAAGGGCTGTCCCGATATAATAATGCAGCCGGATTTTCTCGCTGAAATCCGCCCTGCTTAAATGCTTTTCAAACCACTCTTCCTGAATGGGAGAAAGGGCTTTGGCTTTCAGAACCTTCTCCCCTTCCGCCGCCTGTTTTCCGGACTGAATCAGCTTGGAGAGCCTGTCCATCTCCACCAGCTCTCCCATACGCTTCTCCCATGCAATCAGGGCCTGGGAATCCGCCTCGTTAAAGCCGGAGCAAAGACTCTTCCTCCTGTGGCCGCGCCACAGAGAAACTTCCCCCTCTCCCCGGCTCATAGCATACAAATTTAAGGAGGCGCGAAGAGCTTCCTTTATGGTGGAACAGGCAGGATAAAGCCTTGCGTTCCAAAGAGTTTTCTCCTCCCCTTCCTCCCACAGCTCCTCCTGCGAGATCCCGTTTTTATCCAAAAGCCATCTCAGGGGACGGCCTAAAAAGATACACTGATCCGCCTGTTCCCCCTCTCCCCTGTCCGCTTTCAAAACCGCCTTGGGATTGTCCTGTGTCCCGTAAATCCGGGCTACAAAATTTCCGTCTTTTTGTTTTAAGCCATGCACCACCACGTCTGAGGGGATTTTTTCATCATACACATCAATATAGGAGAGCAGCACATTATCCCCCAACTCCGCCCCGTGGTGGACATAGCTGACCTCCAGATAACAGTTCTGCCCGCACACGGCGTGACTGGAAAGAACGCTGTTATAGCCCGCCACCTGGTTACTATAGCTGCTTCCCACATGTCTGCTCCAGCCCAGATCCTCGTAATCCTTCACCCCGCTGCTCATGAGCTTTAGGATTTCAGCCGTGGTTCCGAAATGGATAAACTTGGCGGGCACCAGCCGCAGAAGCTTCATGTCAAAGGGCCGCAGGGCTTCCCATACTTTTTCACGGGCCGCCAAAAGCTCCGGACAAAAATCCCCCTCCGGTTTTTCCTTATAAAAATCCTCCAGAGTAGAATCCGAAGCCAACGGGTACAGGAAATCTCCGTAAAGGGACAGCCGCACCTTTTCATTGACCAGACTGCGAAAAAGTTCCTCCTGCGCCTTTCCTTCCCGGGAAATCAGACCGTAAAGAGCCGAGAGCATTTCTTTGGAAAAAATCACCGCCCCTGTATCAATATCCACACAATCCTGCTCATTCACCGCTCCGCAAAGCCGCAATGCTTCCACCGTCTGCTTGTGCATGAATCTCTTTACATTGCCGTCCTCTCCCCGCAGAAACACACCGTGTTCCCTTCCAGTTTCCACATGCTCTTTAAAGGAAATCGCCGCCCCATTCCTGCCCGAATAGTCGATCAAAAGCGGATTAAAAAGAAGAAGCACATCCCCGGACAGAAGCAGCATCCCCTCCCGCACCCGGGATGGCACCGTGGCCATTGCGATCATAAACTCATCAAAAAGCGTAGACGCCCGGCCGTTTGGCAGTTCATGAGGCACCGGGGAAAAAAGCTTTCCCAGGGCGGAATACTGAGGCACCCGTTTGCTGTCCCCACCGGAGTGGATCACCAAAATACGCAGCCCCGCAAAATCCGCCCTGCCCGTCTGCTCCGCCACGTACTTCAAAACGCCCAGGGTAGCGCCGCCGCTCCCCACCCGCTTTCCCTCCGGATCCGGAATCACGGCAAACTGGGTCTGCAGCGGCAGAAGCCCGGCCTGCCTGCGCTCCTTGAGCTGAGCCTGGAACCCCTCTGCCTGCCGCTCATTTGACGCGGTTAAGATAATATAATCCCAATGTACGAACTGAGGGCTCACCAGAGAACGGCTGTAGTCCGCCCAGGCGTCCTGGTAGGATTGGGATAAAAATAAGGATGATATTGGATGCATTGTGAAATTTCCCTTCTTTTCGGAACCGTAAATAACCTGTATTTTTGCTTCAGGACTGTTTTACATGAGTTTACCATATTTTTGGCTGTTTTTCCATATGCTTGTGGGCTTCCTTTTCACAGGCCCATGAAAGGCAACGTATAATTACGAGCGCATTCTTAATTTCTAAATTTTTATTGTAAATGTGTCAAAAGAAAAATATAATCATATAGAGAGCCCATTTTGCAGGCCATGGAAAGGAAATGGTTTTTATGAAAAAATTGAAAATAGCACTGATCCAGCATGATGCAAAGACGCCGGATATTGAACAGAATACCATAACAGCCAAAAAGCTGATCCGTGAAGCATCCACAAACGGTGCAGATCTGGTATTGTTTCCGGAGTGCTTTCTCACCGCGTATACTGCACCGGATATTTGCGGAAAATTGCTGCCGGTTCAAGAAATTAGAAATTCTCCCGAATTCATTAAATGGTGCGAAAATGCCCTGACCGAGGAGGAAGGACATTTTGTTCAGATAAAAAATCTCGCTGCCGAACTGAATACAGGCGTTGTCATAACCGGTTTTTCCAAAGGAAAGAAATATCCGCAAAATACGGCATGGCTCATCGACAGGGACGGAAAGGTGATTTTAAAGTATTCCAAAGTACATACCTGTGATTTTGATTGGGAAAGGTATCTCGAATCCGGAAATTCTTTTCCTGTATGCAGGTTTGACGGGATAACGATAGGGTGTATGATTTGTTATGACAGAGAATACCCTGAGAGCGCCAGGGAACTGATGCTGGGCGGCGCGGAGCTTATTATGCATCCCAATTGCTGCGGCGGAATGCCGCCCAGATTAAAGGAACTGTCTGTGCGGGCTATGGAAAATATGGTTGGCATAGCGATGGCGAATCCGCCGGCACAAAGGATGGGTAATTCCTGTGCATTCAGTCCTGTGGTATGGACAAAAGAAGGGATGGATAATACCATTTTTGTAGGAAATGAACTTGAAGAAACGATCTACTATGTTACTTTCGATATGGATGAAATCAGAGCCTACAGAGAAAAAGAAGATTTGGGAAAGTACAGAAAAACAAAGGCATACAAAAGGATGGTGTGAGGAACGATGCTGTATGCCTGCAACCCCATCTTTCATAGATCCCTTACCGCTTTACGCACTTTCAATACGGAAGAAGCCGAAACGCTGAGTTCGTCTACTCCCATGGCTAAGAAAGTTTCCGTCAATTCCGTATCCGCCGCCAGTTCTCCGCAGATTCCGGCCCAGATACCTTCCTTATGCGCATTTTTTACCGTAAGTTCTATCAGTTTCAGAATCGCGGGATGATGCGTGTCGCATATGGCCTCCAGCTTCTGGTTCTGTCTGTCCACCGCCAAAGTATACTGGGTCAAATCGTTGGTTCCAATGCTGAAGAAATCCACTTCCCTGGCCAGTTCATCGGAAATCAGCGCCGCTGCCGGCGTTTCAATCATAATGCCCAGCTCCACATCCTTCATGGGATGGCCTTGCGCCACAAGGTCTTCTTTTACCTGATTTACAATTTCTTTGATCCGCCTTACTTCCGCCACCGAGACTACCATCGGAAACATAACTGCTTCCCTGCCGTAAGCAGAAGCCCGAAACAGTGCACGAAGCTGTGTGATAAATATTTCCGGCCGATCCAAACAGATGCGGATGGCACGGTAACCCAAAGCAGGATTTTCCTCTTCCTCCAGGGCGAAATAATCCACCTTTTTATCCGCCCCAATGTCCAGGGTCCGAATTATGACTTTTTTATCCCCCATCTTCTCCAACACTGCCTTATAACTTAAAAACTGCTCTTCCTCGGTGGGGAAGTTCTCTCTTCCGAGATAAAGAAACTCACTCCGGAACAAACCGATTCCCCCGGCATCTGCTGCCAAAGCCCCATCCGTGTCTTCTACTTTCCCGATATTGGCAAAAATGTCAATCCGTCTGCCGTCGCTGGTAACATTGTCCTTCCCCTTTAACTGCTCTAAGGCTTCCAAGTCAGCTGCCCATTGATTTTTGCGGCGAATCATCTCATCCAACAGTTCCTGCTCCGGCTCCACCAGAAATTCCCCCCGGAATCCGTCCACTACGCCGATTTTTCCGTTCAGCTCTTCCCCGGCCTCCATCCCTGTATTTACCAATGCGGGCAGATTCATGCTTCTGGCCAGTATGGCGGTATGGGAATTGGAGGAACCGCGTACCGTGACAAATGCAAGGATCTTTTTTTTGTCCATTTTCACCGTCTCGCTGGGCGTCAGGTCGTCCGCCGCCACGATCACCGGCTCGTCGGCCAGTATTGTGTCTTCCGGCACCCCTGCAAGAATCCGGATTACCCTCTGGGAAATATCTTTGATGTCCGCAGCCCTTGCTTTCATATATTCATCATCCATGGATACAAACATCTCTGCGAACTGATTTTGGGCGATCTCCACGGCATACTCCGCATTAAGTCCCTCTTCCAGCACCTCATTCACCGCATCCAGATAATCGTCGTCCTCCAGCATCATTTTATGTATATCGAAAATCATGGCATGGTCTTCGCCTACACGGGTCAATGTCTCTTCATAAAGAGCGGCCAACTGTTCCTTTGCCGTCTTCACCGCATCCGCAAATCTTCCCTTCTCTGCCTCTTTGTCCGAAACCTCTGTCCTGACTACCTGATATTGCTGCTTCCGGTACCAGTATATCCTGCCGATCGCTATTCCTTTAAGTACACTCTTTCCAGTATATCTCTCCATCCCCAATTCTCCTTTTTGTGTCCTGCCGTTATACGCTTCGCCCGGAATATTCCGTTCAATGATCTCCATCAACTCGCGCATCATCTTAAGTTTCACTTCATCTTACAGCATATTGTTGAAGCTCTGGCCTTTCCGGTGTCTTTCCACCGCAAACCAAAAGGGATCTGTTTCCCTGAAAACGAACTGACATTCTTTTATTTTCCCTTTGGTACAGCAAAAAACCAAATCCTATAAAGCGCTCCCCCTGACCGCCTTATAAAATTTGGTTTTGCCTGCCGACTCAGTAACAACCCAAATACTGGCTGTTTTACTTGGTGCTATGATTATATCAACTCGCACAAAGCAAGTCAATACTTTATTTTATTTATTCGGAACGTTTTATGCTTTCCGCATTTTCGTCAGCTTTTTTCAATGTGTATTGCACAAGAAACATATCTTTTCCTCATCCGTGTTTTATGTGGATTGAGTTATAAAATCACCCACCTCCGATTCTTGTTCTCCCTCTTAAAGCGCCCCTGATGTCTTCGCTTTCTTTGGCATACCGAAAGAGTACGCCGCCCAAAGCATATCCGCTTTCATTACAGCTTATTTCAATTTTTAATCTGCCGTCCCTCATGATTCATATGATAATTGTCCTTATAAATCAACTCCGAAATCGGCACGAAAGTATACCCCTCATTTTTCAATGTCGCAATCAGAGTGTCTAATGCCTCCGCTGTATATTTTGCCCCATTATGGCAAAGTACAATCGAACCGTTCCCAAGATGCTTGTGCTGGGTCACGGTCTTGATGATGGAATCTACGCCATAGTCTTTCCAGTCAAGGGAATCCACATCCCATTGAATTGTATAATACCCGCAGTCCTTCGCCACATTCACCACGGCATTGTCATAATCTCCGTACGGAGGGCGGAAAAGAAACATCTCATAGCCTGTCAGCTCCTGCACTTTGGTGTGAACCTTCATCAGCTCATCCTTTTTCTCCTGGTCAGAGAGCTGGCTCATATTTTTGTGATTCTCGCTGTGATTGCCAAGGTCGTGGCCTGCCGCCAGAATCGCCTTTACATCATCGGGATAACTCTCCACCCATCCCCCTGTCATAAAGAAGGTCACATGCACATCCTGCTTCTGGAGGATTTCCAGAATTTTGCCGGTGTCTTCATTTCCCCATGCCGCGTCAAAGCTGAGGGCAATCTTCTTCTCCGGTGTCTCCACGCAGTAAATTGGCAGTTCCCGGCCGTCTACGCTGCTGCTCACCGTAATATTGGCGCCGGCAGTCACCAGTATTCCCCGAAGCAGCGCAAAGGCCGTCAAAAGGAACACGCCGTATTTAACTCCTGTAATCAGCTTTTGCCTGGCATACTCTTCCCCGCTCTGCCCCTCCTGTCTTGGCGGAAAAATACTGAACATCTGCTTTACTTTTTTTATGTATTTGTTCATAAAAAACACCTATGATAAATATTGCTACATTTTATGACAAAGAAGTTTGGACATATGCCAATTGCTTTCTATTTCCGGTATGGGCTGTGGTGAAAAGAATGGAAAAAAGCGCTAAAACTACGGGAGACATAAATCTGCCTCCCGTTTTACATACCCTGCATCAATATTCGTCAATTAAACCTGCTCTGTCCGCACTGCCGCCTCTGCCAGCAGGTCGCCGATTCTGCGCTGCTCCTGAGGATCTGCCTCCAGCCTTTTCTCCAGGCCATCTATTGGGAAGGGAACCCCGTCCATAGCTTCCTTATCCGACTGCGGCCTTGTCTGCAGACTGCCGTACCAGTTCCGGGTAAAGACGGAAGCCTGCCACCCGGCCGCCGGTTCTCTCTCAAAGGCAAAGATATTGGCAGAAAAGAAATGGGATTTTCCGTCATTATTGCAGCAGACCGCCGGCGTCTCCTGCCCTGTGTGTAAAAACAGATTCCCGTACAAATCCGCCCGGATTCCATAATCATCCTGGATCAGACATCTGCTGTCATTCACGCTGATGTTATATCTCAGTATTGTTCCCCTGCATTCTATATTCCGGTTAATCCCCGTACAATCCAGCCAGAAACCGCCCTGATTGTCATGGGTATAGTTATACTGAAAAATGGTGGTTCCGGCAGTTCCCCAGTCCGTATCAAAGGCAGTGCCGTCATTTTCAAAGAGTCTGGTGCCGGACACTTCATTTCTCTGAATCAGGGCATCTGAGGTGGCGCAGACCCAGATTCCTGCAATCAGCCGGGTCTCTTCCAGGTTTCCCAGGGCTCCTGCATCCATGCACCTGTTTCCATCAATCAGCGGAGAAATACAATTTGCCACAATGATTCCATCGCTTCCGGTGCGCTCGATCCGGTTGCCCCGCACCACCACATGGGTATGGTGAATGTCATTGATAAAATCCTCCTGCTGATTGACCCGGATACCGCTGGTAAGCACATCATGGACATAATTTCCGGAAATGATAATATCGTGCAGATGATTATGCCTTGAGCTTCTCCCGGGCATTGTCACATAAATTCCGGAGTTCCAGTACATACTGGCATAAACATCCCTGTTTCTTCTGTTTTCTCCCGTCACGTCACTGACCTCACACCCCTCGATCACGATCCCCTGGGTGATTCCCTCGGGATTTGCACAAATACAGATCCCCTGGCGGATTCCGCGCTCCAAGGCGTGATTTGTTACCGCAATACCCTTGATCTTCCAGAAACTGATTCCCTCCAGGTAAATCGCCGCATAAACGCCCTCGCCGTCAATCCGAGGCATGGCGCCTTCGCCGTATCCCTCCACAAGGATTGGGGCTGTCCTGCTGCCCGACCCTTTCGGGCAGAACATTCCCTGCCATTTGCCTCCTCTTTTGAACCGAAGTACATCCCCGGGGCAAAAGAAATGTTCATTTACCCTGGCAAGAGTTTTCCAGGCCTGCTCAGTAGAAAGCCCTGTGGCGTCATCTTTCCCATGAATATCATCTACATAAAAAATTCTCTGCATCTCTTTCATACTCATTTTATACCCCCAACATTGTTTAGAAAACTTCTTTCCTCCTTCAGGCGGCGCAGAACCTCCATGCGGAAAGCGCCGGGCCAGGCCACCAGCCACTCGGAGCAGATTCCTCTCTTCGGCCCCTGACGAGTCACCGTGTAGCTCTCGTCCTGACTCCCTTTGGGCCGCAGCTTTCCATTGATCACAAGAGTACCGTCCGAAATATGCTGACAGCCGTTTCGCCATATTCCCCGGGCCCTCTCGCGCCAGCGCTCCTCCCCTGTCATCTGAAAAAGCCTGTAAAGCTCCGGAATATAGCACAGGGCAAAGGGATCAATCCCCTCATGTACGGTGGAAACCAGGGTGCCGCCAAAGGAATCGTACCCGGTTTGCCCTAAAATACTTTCCGGTCCGAAATGACAGGTGTGGGTGTACTGCCAGGTGGACAGATACCAGGCCGCCGCCTTCGCTCCCTCCAGCCATTTTTCTTCTCCTGTCAAGTCATAGAGCGCAATTGCACCCTTTAAAAGGGGAATAGAAGATTCCTTGTCAATGGAAAATATGTCCAGCGCCCCTGCGGTAGTAAATCCGTATTCTTCCAACTCCTTCAGATAACAGGAAAGCCCCCGGCAGGCGGCTTCCTTATAAATTTCCTTTCCGCTCTGCTTAAATCCCTCAATCAGCGGGAGCACCAGGAACGCTCCTACCGTCCCCTCCCGGATTGCCACCCTGCCATCCTCATGCCAGCACTTTGCAAAAGCCCCTTTCTCATCCTGTACACGGACTGCAAAATCGCAAATATCCATGGCCGCTTTCCTATAGGGCGCTCCGTCCCGTCCCAGCTTTTCTGCCAGAGAAGCCGCCTCAAAGCAGGCGATGCCTGCTTTGCTCAGATTACAGGCTTCCAGAACCCTCTCCTGTCCCGGATCATAATAGCTTGCCATCACGCCTGCCGAAGCTTTTGCAAGACCAAGCCAGCTCTCCCACACCTTAAATCCCATCTCTTTTGCTTCCTCATCCCCACTGTAAAGGGCCTCGCACAAAAGAGCGTTGGCAAGCATTCCGTTCTGACCGCACCAGCCAATCTCATATTGATTGCTCCTGCGCTTTTGCCAGCCATCCTGCTCCCAGAACAGGCCAATGTTAAACCCGCAAAAACCGTCCGCCTCTTCCGTATAGAGGGTTTTCGCATAGGCAATCCCCACCTCCCAGATTTCCTTTAAGGACATGATCATCCCCGCAGCCTTTCTTTCCGGCCTGTCATTGATTTTCCAGGCAGCATCCAGTGCCCTGGCATATCCTCTCTTCTCCACTGCGTTTTCTTCTATCACAATCCATACGGCAAAGCTGCCCCTTGGCTCCATCCGGCTCTGCCAGGCCTTTGAAAATCTGTAGAGATATAAGGTTTTGGGCGACTCCTGCTCCGGCCAGCAGATTCTATGTACCTCTTCCCCGTTTTCCTCAAAAAGCTGGCAGCTATTATGATCCTCCTGCGCTCCGAAAAGACCGGCTCCTATCACCTGCTTTTCTTCCTTGCTCCCTTTCCGCTCTTTTATGGCGACTTCCGACCAGGTCATGGCAGCCACAGCGGCCCTGTGCCATCCATACTTCCACGGCTCGCCCTGATACCGGTCCGAAGTGTATTCACAAAATGTCCCCCAGCCGTTTCCATTATAGTTAACTCCCGGTATCATGGTAAAGTCCGGCACATAGCAGGCCCGCAGTTCCATCTCCATACTCTCGCAGGGTTCGCACTCCCTTTTCCAGAGAAAAACGCCCTCATCTACTTTTTCAAAGCTGTCTCTGCAGCCCTCTCTTCCCATTGCCTTTGCCACCTGAATATGATCCGCAAAAAAACAGGTATCACGACCCTTTTTCATCCATCTTATCATCTTAAGCTCCCCTCTGTCCTTTTCCATCCAAAAGATTCCAATTACCGCATTTTCTAAGCACTTCAAGCCGAAAGGCACAGGGCCAGGCCACCAGCCATTGTGTCACGTCAAAGCTCCCTCTCCATCCTGTCTTTTTGTCATCTTCCTTTTCGGGACTCTTTCCCCACCTTGTGTGAATATATCCCTCATCACAGCTTCCCGCCGGACGCGGGCCTGTAGGCGCAACCTGCAAGGTTCCGTCCGAGATCACCTGAACCCCGTTATTCCAGATCGCCAGAGCCCTCTCCTGCCACTGCCTGTTTCCGGTAAGCTCTGCCAGCCTTAACAGATCCGGCACATAACACAGGGCAAAAGGATCCATATGGTGATGAGAAGTAGAAACTGCCGTACCGCCAAAGGTATCATAATGAAGCTTTCCCAGCACCGTATCCTCTGGATAATCTACATGGTGATGCCACTGCCAGGTGGATAAATACCAGGCCGCCTCCCGGGCCATATCCAGATAAGAGTCAAAGCCCGTGGTTTCGTAGAGCAAAATCCCCCCTTTCAGCAGCGGAATAATCGACTCTTTATCGATGCAGCAGGTGTCCAAGGCGCCGCTTGTGCCGTAGCTGTTGTTTAAAAATTCCCTGTAATAATAGGAATAAGCCCGCACTGCCGCGATGTGATATTTTTCCTCTCCAAGCCTTCGGAAGGCTTCTGCCAGAGGCAGAATCAGGAAAGCCCCCGCAGAGCCTGACAGCTCACAGGCCGTACCATCTCTGTGCCAGCTCATCCCAATCCTTCCGTCGAGAAGCTGCCTCTCCAGCACAAAATCGCAGATTTCCACGGCGGCATCCAGCCATTGTCTTTTTTCCATCCCCAGAACCCGGGACTGATCCCAGGCTTCTAACAATTGCTGTCCTGCCGTCCCCAGATTGCAGGCATCAATCAGGGAATCCTGGGGATCGTATCTTGTCAGAAGAAAGCCCGAGCTGCTTCGGGCCATGTTTACCCAGCTATCCAGTACTTCTGTTCCTTTCCTTAAAGATTCTTCGTTTCCCGTCATCTGATAATCGTAAAGAAGTGAAACTGCAAGGGAAGCATTCTGGCCGCACCAGCCAATTTCATACTTCATTTCCGGTCTTTTGACCCACTTCTCCCCGTCCCAGGTGAACCCGATGCTGAATGCCCGAAAGCCGTCCGCCTCCTGCGTATAAAGCCTGTGGGCATACTCCGCGCTCAGCTTCCAGATTTCCTCCGCCTCTCTTTCCGGGCGCTTCCTTATGTAATTCTGCTGCCATGCATGGCTGAGCATTTGTTTTGCGGCTTCCTTTCCTCTGCCGATACATAAATAAGCCTGAAAAGTATCTCCGGGCTCCATCTCTCCCCGAAATGCCTGCCCCCAACCGTCTGAATAGAGCACACAAGGCTCCTCTGTTTCCGGCCAGATCACCCTGTGAACCGCCCCCTCCTTCTGATATACCAGGCTGCCTGAGCAATGATCCTGTCCATACAAAGCCAGCCCCATCTCGTCATTCCAGGACGTGCTTGCTCCCTGAACCGCCGTTCTGTGCCATGAGAAGGTATAAGGAATGCCATCTTTCTCATATCCCTTATATTCATGATCCTTCCCCCATGGATTTCCGTCATAGGACACGGAAGGCACCATGGTATGCCGGGGCGCAAAGCACGCTTTTACCTCCATCACCATGGCAGATACAGGCTCCTTTGTTTTTCTCTGCCAGTAAATATACGCACTGTCCTCCTCTATCCGAAAATCATCCTCCACCCCTTCCGGTGTACAGACTGCCGCTGCTGCCTTCCCGTCCAGATAAAATGTCGTTTTGTTCCCTTCCCTTACTTTTTCAATCAATTTTTTCTCCTTTCTCTCAGTTCTCCCCTCCGGCGCCGCTGATCTGGCTTCGGTATTCCTGAGGCGTCACATCCATATATTTTTTAAAAAAATGGGTAAAATAAGAGGCCGTATTCATCCCTACCTTCTCTGCTATGGTCTGAATTTTAACCGTGGGATCCTTAAGCATCTCCTTGGCCGCATTCAGACGCATGGCAATAATATACTGCCTGAGGGATTGATTCATCACCTTTTTGTAAACCTGGGAAAGATAAGAGGGATGGAGCCCTGCCACCTCCCCTAATCTGGTTGCCGACAGGTCTTCCCCCAGATTGTCCAGAATATAATTTCTTACCCGGTATACAATTGTATTGTCCGCATCTGCGTACATTGCTTCTCTTTTGGAGAAATACTCCTCCGCAATCCCTTCCAGGTAAAAACAGGCATCCTGAAAGCCCCTGTGCTCATTGTAATTGGCAAGCCTGTCCAGATCGATGTGGGACAAAGCGGTATTTTCCCCCGGCAGATAATTTAGAACCGCCTGCATCAGCAGGGATGCAATGGTCAGATAAACGGTGATAGCCTGCTCCGGGCTTTCTTCCTCTGTCTGCTTCCTGATCTCCTCCACCGTCTTGGTGAAATCCTCTGCTTTTCCATATAAAAGGCTGTCGCTGATCTTTTCCGTCTGGATCAGGCTGATGATTGTCCCTGCTTTTTGCCAACGGTATGGCCCGCCAAAAGCTTCTGCGCCGCAGAGAAGCACTCCCCTTTCTCCTTCGGTTTCGAATCTTTTACTGCTCAGCGTCTGAAAGGCTTCCATAAGCCCTTCTGCCTCCAATTCCCTGACATACAGATAAATCCGGGGAATATGGATACCCATACGCTCACACATACTCAGGGAAATCTCCAGAAATCCCTTCAGTCGTTCCAGTCGATTATCCTCAGACTGGGCAAGAAGCAGAATCGTATGATTTAAAATACTGGCCATGCAGCTCTGAAATCCATTTTTCAGATTCTCCGCAAGGATACTCTGTATCCTCCTGGTGGTCATTGCATCCGTTTCCGGCTCCATACAGACCAGCCCCATCATCATTGTTTTTTCAATATCCAGAGTGATCTTGGCCGATTTCATTTTGGAAATCAGCTTTTCCTTAAACGCCCCGCCCCACTTCTCGGTCATGACCATATCCTTCATACACTCCTGGCGCAAAAGGGGCAGCGCTTCCTTCCATGACTCTGTCATTTCCAAAAGCCGAAGCTTCTCATCATACTCTCTCTCCAGCCTTTGGTAGGCCCGCTCTATGGCCTGACATATAGCCCTGTCCCCATCCAGTTTCAGTACATAGTCCACGGCACGGCCCCTGAGCGCGCTTCTGGCATACTCAAATTCGCTGTGCCCGGTCAGAAAAACCGTCAAACAGTCAGGCCACTCCTTTTCCACAATTTGAGCCATCTTCATACCGTCCATTTCCGGCATCCGAATGTCGCTCATCAGGAGATCTATTCTGAACTTTTTGAAAACCGCAATCGCCTCCTGTGCCGAATTTGCCTGATAAACCAAAAATTTATCCGCAAACTGTTCCGATACCATCTGATAAAGCCCTTCCAGAATCAACGGCTCATCATCAACAATTAACAGGTTATACATCTCGCCCTTCTTTCAGTTTAATTTTTGCCGTCACGCAAAAGCCGCCTTCTTTCCTGTTTTCAAAGAATACGCCGCTCTCGCTGCCATAATGCATCTTAAGCCGCATGTCCGTATTGGAAATGGCGTGGATTTCCTCCATCACAAACTTCCCCTCATCCATCTGCTTTTTGACCCTCTCCACTTCCTCCTGTGTGATTCCCGGCCCGTTATCCTCCACAGAAAAGTAAAAGAACTCATTCTCCCATCTCATTCCGATCATAATCTCTCCGCCTCTTACTACATTTTTCATTCCATGCTCATAGGCGTTTTCAACCAAAGGCTGCAAAATCAGCGGAATAATCCGTACCTCCTTTACCTCCTCCGGCTGCTTTCCCATCTCTGCTCTGATTCTATCTCCAAACCTTGTCCTCTGAATTGCAAGATAGCTTTCTATATGGCTGATTTCCTGCTCGATATACACATTTCCGCCTCCGGCTCTTGTAACATATTGATAGTACTTCCCCAGATGCTGGGCATATTCCGCAATAGAATCATTTCCTTCAAGCTGGGCCATCCGGTTGATCAGGAAAAGACTGTTGTAGAGAAAATGAGGCTGTATCTGGTATTGGAGCTGCTTAAATTCCGCCATATGCAGGGAATAGGCGGAAGCGATATTCTCATGAATCAGCCGCTCTGTTTTACGCACCATTTCATTATACCTGTGGTAAATAAGGGAAAGCTCATCCTGTACTTCCTCCTTGATCAGGAAATTGTTATCCTTTTCTCCCTCCATGGCTTTCAAAATTTTATTTAGTGGCATTGCAAAGGACTTTGCGGCATAAAAGGAATAGATTGCAAACACCACTGCAGTCAGCAGGGTAAGCCCTCCGATAAATATGTTAAAAAAATGCAGCGGTTCTTCAATTACCATATCGGGATAACAGTATATCAGCCACATATCCGTATCCGAAAGGCTGCATCCTGAGGCAAAGCCGCCTCCCGGCGCATTGGCATGGATCCATTCCTCTTCCCCATCCATCCGTATCTGCGCTGCCGCTTCCGCGAGTACCGGATAGGCTTCGGCGCTTTTCTGCTGCTTTCGTTCCGAGCTGGTCAGGATCGTCCCTTCGGCATCCATCAAAAACAGGGTTCCTTCATCCTGCTCTAACATTTTATTCAGTTCATATTTTAATGTAAAGGGCGTGAGCGTCGCCCTTATGTAGATATAGGGCGGGACATTTTCATCCGCCTTAATGTTTAGCGGTAAATATACTGTAAGACGGATCCTGCCGTCCTCCTCCCGATAAATCTGCCTGTTGTCGGCATACTGTTCTTCCTCATAGATATCAAAAATAGGGCTGTCCGCACTGATGACTACCTTTCTTTCCGGAAAATGAATTGTAACCGCATCTACGATACCATGCTGTATTTTGATATTGAGCAGCCTGGAGGAAATACTTCTGATCATTTCATGCCTCTGGTATACGCTCAGGCTCTCCCACATAACATGGAGCCTGAGCAGATTGTCGTCATCCATCATACTGCTCTGTGCCAGCAATATGGAATCCATCTCCGTCTCCAGACGCCCTTTCCAAAAACGCACTTTCGAATCCAACGTATCCTGTAACTGATCGGATAACACCTTTCTTTCATAAAGGCTGCTGAACAGACCAATCCCATAAAAACATAAACAGATCAGAATAATCGATATGAGCATTTTTTTGAACGTCCTGGAACGATACATTCAGTTGTTTCCTTCCTTTTTCCTGCATCAGATCATCCTTTTACAGAGCCCATAACCATCCCCTTTACAAAATATCTCTGCAAGAAGGGATAGGCCGCTACAATGGGTAAGGTGGAAAGAAAAATCTGTGCGCATTTCACTGTCCTGTCGGAAATCAGCGCCATGGTCTGCCAGTCTGTAGTACTGTTTACGGAAGTATCTCCCTGTATGATAATGGTATGGAGATAACTTTGTAAAGGGTATTGGTCGGGCTTATTCATCATAATGATTCCGTCGAACCAGGAATTCCAATGATATACCAGCGCAAACAGACATATGGTTGCAATGCTGGCCTTAGAGAGAGGGACATAAATTTTCATCAGAATACTCCAATGGCTGGCTCCGTCCATAAAAGCTGCCTCCTCCAACTCCTCAGGGATTGCCCTGAAAAAGTTCAGCATCAACACCATACTGAACACCGGTACTGCCCCCGGAAGAACTAAAGCCCAGATGGTCCCTAAGATACCCACGCTTTTGATGGTCATATACTGAGGAATCAGTCCGCCGTTCACCAGCATGGTGATAAAAAAGAACCAGGTATAAACCGTCCGTGCTCTCAGCTTCTGATTATCCTTGGACAGGGGATAGGCGGTCAGGATGCACATGAGCACATTCAGTGACACCCCAAGAAGGCATCTGAGCAGCGTGACCCCCAAAGACCTCCAGAATGCCGCCCGCTTCGCCACATATTCATAGGATTTCAGCGTAAATTCCACCGGCCATAATTTCACAAGTCCTGCCGTTGCCGCCGCATTAGAGCTCAGTGAGACCGCCAGAATATTGACCAGAGGCAAAACGCACATTAAGGCCAAAAGTACCAAAAACAGTCCGTTTATAATCGTAAATATCCGGGAGCCTAGAGATTCGCGCACTCTGACGCCGGATTGTATGGATGATCCCTTTTTCATATCTTTGCTCCCTCCTTAAAATATCCTGTAATCAAAAAATTTATAAGCTACATGATAGGATACGGAAATAAACAGGCAGGATACCGCCGATTTGAACAGCCCCATTGCCGTGGCAGGCCCAAATTGAGCGTCAATCAGACCGATCCGGTAAATGAAAGTGTCAATAATATCGCCTGTCTCATAAACCTGGGGACTGTACAGATTCAAAATCTGATCGAATCCTGCATTTAACACATTTCCTAGGGAAAGAACGCACATCAGCACCACTATCATCCGGATTCCCGGAAGGGTTACATGCCACATTTTCTGAAAGCGGCCGGCTCCGTCCATGGTAGCCGCCTCATACAGGCTGGGATCAATCCCTGTGATTGCCGCCAGATACACCACCGTTCCAAAACCAAACCCTTTCCAAATGTCCGTCATCACAATGGTAGGCTGAAACCATTTATTGCTTCCCAGGAAAAAGATGGGCTTGATGCCCAAAAACCCCAGCGCCTGATTTACAATGCCGGAAGAGGGGGACAGAATATCGATCATCACACCTCCCAAAACCACCCAGGAGAGGAAATAGGGCAGATAAATGGCTGTCTGTACGGTTCTGCGGAATTTATTAGAGCGGACTTCATTTAAAAGGATTGCAACACTAATCGGCACAATAAGTCCTAAAATAATCTTAAAAAAAGCAATCACAACGGTATTTTTCAGAGCGGACATAGCCCCCGGCATATTCAGCAGATAGGTGAAATTGTCAAACCCTATCCATTTCTGATCCCCGAACAGGCCCTTGGCAGGAATAAATTTTTCAAAGGCAATCACCATGCCCGCCATGGGAATATAACAAAAGATAATGGTAAAGATAATACCTGGAACCAGCATTAAATGAAGAGGAAGCTCCCTTTTAAAGGCTCCCTTTTTTCTGATTGATTTCGTTTTTGCCATTCGTATGACCACACTCCTTTCGGGATTTCTCTCCTGACAGTAAACAGCCACTGATTTGTCTTTTACTTAAGACAGCCCTGCTTTTACACAGAGCTGCCCTTTTTCCTCTTTTATTCCTCTAAACTCTTACCTTACTGTACGGACTGATACCACTCGTTTGCTTCCCTTGTAATATCCTCTCCTCCCAGCTTGTTGAAATCTTCCACAAAGGTATCGAAATCATCTACCGGAGCTTCCCCGATAATGATCTTGGTATAGACCTCGTCCCGCATGGTTTCAAGGGTGGAAAGCTTCTCCGTCATAGTTTCGGTAGGAGCACCCACGAATTGATTGATCATAATACGGCCTGATTCGCTTAAATCGTTGATGGTCGAATAGGAACTTGGCGCAGGCCCGTAAATTCTTTCCCATCCCCACAATGCAAATCCTTCGTCGCTGCCGGAGTAGTAGCTGTCCAGCTTGTCCTGAATAGATTTCGCCTCTCCTGTCAGAGAAGAGGTATCCCCTGCCTGACGGGCTGCCTCAATATCCAGATAGGCCTGAATATTTTTGTTGGGCATAGAGCACTGGATGGGAGAGAGCTTCCACACGCCCTCTGCCTCCGGGGGCGCATAGTAAACACCGTTGTCTCCTGTCTCACCCCAACACTTTTCAATGAATAAATTAATCATCTTAACCACTGCTTCGGGATGCTCAAAATTCTTGTTTACCGCAATCCATCTGTTGGTTCCAAGATCTGCCTGTACGGACGCCGGACTTCCTGTTGCGGAAGGAATGGGGTAGGCGGACCACTGGCTCTCCTCATCATTGTCCTTACAGGACTGGAAAGGAGTCAGGGAAAGCCATTGCTGACCGAATCCAAATCCACATTTTCCCGCTGCCGTAGCTTCACCTGCCTTAGTGGAATCCTTTACACCGAATTCCATATCCAGATAGCCTTTTTCATACATATCGTGAAGAGCCGCCAGGGCTGTCTTGCATTCCGGCTGAATCGCCCCGTAAACAAGTTGTCCGTCCTTTTCTATCCAGATCCCCGGGTATGCCCCATAGGCGTTGAAAAATCCTCTCAGTCCTCCGAAGCTGCCGCCTAAAATGCCGGTACCGGCAACGCCCATTCCAATGGTGTCATCCTGTCCGTTTCCGTCAAAATCCGCTTTCACAAAAGCATCTACCATAGCCATTACTTCATCCATGGTTTCAGGCACTTCCATGTTTAGCTTCTCCAGCCAGTCTGTCCGAATCCACATCAGATCTACCGAGTCCACACTGCCGCCGGTTACGGGAATCCCGTATTGAACACCGTCTTTCTTACCTGCCAGGAACGGGGCTTCCCCCTCCTGATTCATCACCTCTTTGGTAAAATCAGCCGCATATTCGTCGAACACGGAGCCCATTTCCTGAACAAGCCCTGCATCTACCAACTGCATCATCTGTGTGGCGGTCACGCACATCACGTCCGGCAGCTCCTCGCTCGCCATGGAAACGTTCATTTTCTGGTTGAATTCGTCATCGCCTTTCACAATCCAGTCATAAACGATTTTAATACCCAACTCCTCTTCATAGGTATCCAGCCAGAAGTTATCCTCCAAGGTCTGGCCCGGAAGGTTCGCAAGCACATTCGTCTCAATGGTGTCGTCCGTGCTGCGGACAAAATGGATCTCCAAAGGCTCTTCATATCTTCCGAAAGGATCGGAGCTGCCGTTCCCCTCTGCCTCTCCTGCGCCTTCTGCCGAAGCGTCGTCTGCCTGATCCGCCTGCGCTTCTCCACTACCTTCGGCAGACTCAGATGTGCCGGACTCTTCTTTCTCTTTCTCCGGTGCGGAGCCGGTATCCCCATTTCCCCCGCAGGCTGTCATAGAAAGCACCATGGATGCTGCAAGGAACAATCCAAGTAACTTTTTCTTTTTCATCTTCTCTTACCTCCTTCTTAATCATCTCAATTTATAATATTATTATAGGAAAGAGGCAGCTGTCCCTTCAATTGTACTTTTCATAGATTTGTTGCTTTTTTATTATATTTTGCATTCTTCAATGCTTTTTATGTGCATTTTTTTCAGCAATCTGTTCTTTTCAAAAAATGTGCCGACAATTTGGTGGCTTTATCTTCCCTCCTGCATTTATAATATAGAAGAGTGCAAAACCTTGTCACATCGGCACGGCTTTACACTCTTTGCTTTCAAAAATTCCTCTGTTTCATTTTTCAGAGCAGCCTCTCTGGCATCCATCTACCTACCTGCCCGAACGGATACTCTCCTCCTGCAGCCTGTCAAGCTCTGCCATGCACTCATCCACCGTAGCGCCGCCAAGAAGCTTTCTTACCACCATGCATGTATTGCCCCACTGCTCCATTTTCATACCGGCATTGGCTCCAAGAACATAGACATTCTCCTGAATCCTGTCATTTAACGGCTTAAGTGCCTTAATACATTCCACCTCCACATTTTTTGAGGGAGAGATCACCTTATTGGTTTCCGCGTACACTTTCAGCGCTTCATCACAGGTCATCACTTCCAGCGTGCGCATGGCATCCTCCGCGTGCCTGGCTTCTGCGCCCACACCGAATCCTGTTATGGACATCACCGGCATCTGTCCCCTGCTGCTGGGGAATCCTATGACTACCAGTTCAAAATCCGGATTGCCATAGGCAGTATCCGTGTTCGCCGCTCCCCAGTAGGCCATTACAATCGGAGTCTTCTGCGCCAGAAAATCCACACCTTCCCCCTCAATTGCCTCGCTGACACATGCCTTTTTAGCATCAATATATCCCTGGTCAATCATTTCCTGCAAAAATTCAAAGCCCGGGCGCATATAATCACTGTATTTGCTCTCTCCGCTGTTTAGGGCCGCGATCTCTGCCTCCGTATTTCCGCCGTTGTACAGATCCGCATAGGCCTGGGCCAGGACAAAGGTCTCCAGCCACCATCTGTTGGCCCCCACCGGCGTCTCAATCCCGTTTTCCTTAAACACACGGCAGCATTCCAAAAACTCCTCCGGCGTCTGAGGCAGCTCCAGAGCGTACCTGTCAAACATATCCTGATTGATAAACAGGCCGTAGGCCACCACCTCCTGTGGGATTGCCACCAGCTTCCCGTTCACAACATTGGCAGTCTTTACCACATCCCTCAGATTCTCTGCTCCGGCAAGGCCCGACAGATCCATCAGCCTTCCTTCCTCCCCCAATGCCTGGATGGTGTCCGGATTGAGCAGATACATATCGTCCATATTGTTTCGAGCCCTGTCCAGGGTTACTTCATCATAGGTCTTATCCTGATAATCCTCGGCCGTATAAGTCACATAACTCACACTGACGCCCAGCTTTTCTTCCGCCATAATAATCGTTTTATCCGCCGCACTCCTTGCGGTGTTGACCGTATCCGCCTCTGTTTTCTCCATCGGACTGAACATAACAATTTCCCTTGCTGTCTCCTCGTTTTCTATCACAAGGTTATTGCCGTTTTCCTTTCCCCCGCAGGCCGCCGCCGCAAGCGTTACCGCACATATCATACAGAGCGATGCTGCCTTTACGGTATATCTTTTTCTATTCCTGCTCATATTCTGCTTCTCCTCTTTATCCTATGGAACAGGCCGGTTTGTGCTACTTTTTTATCACATATTGCCGTACAATCTGCTTTAATAATTCCACATTCACAGGCTTTGCCAGGTGGACGTCCATGCCCGCCCTGAGCGCTTCCTTCTCATCCTCCGCAAAGGCATTGGCCGTCATGGCTATAATCGGTATCTCTCCCGCATCTTCGCGCTCCAGCGCCCGGATCGCCCTCGTCGCCTCATAGCCGTTCATCACCGGCATCTGTACGTCCATCAGGATTGCGTCGAATTCACCTGCCCTACAAGCCGCAAACCGCTCCACGGCCAGCTTTCCGTTTTCCACAATCTCGCAGGAAGCATTCTCCATAGATAAAATTTCACGCAGAATCTCCGCATTGATTTCGTTATCCTCTGCCGCCAGAAAATTCATCCCTTTCAGGCTGTCCTCCTGCGCCTTTTCGGCATCCTCATCCGCCTTTCTTGCGTCCTGGATCTTCCTCACCTTTTCCTTCAACACAGATACAAAAAAAGGCTTAAACATCATTCCGGCCTTCTCTATCTCAGACGCCCGGTCTTCTTCCCCTTCCTCATATTCCTTCAAAAACAGGATCGGCGCCTCAGGCAGGAGAGCTCTGATCCTCCCGGCCGCCTCCACAGCATCTATATCAGGTAAATCACAGTCCAAGAGGACAAGCTGGTATCCCTCAGCACCGATGTCAGAAGACTGCAGCAGCCTCAAGGCTTCCCCGATGCTTTGCACCAGATCTACCGCCACATCCATATCCTCCATAAGCGCCTGTATGCTCTCGCCGCTCTGTCCGCCGCCCAATGCCAGCATCCTGGAAATCCCGCTCTCCTTCCAGAACTGTCGGTCTGCCTGCCCCTCCGGTATCCGAAATTCCAAATCTACCCGGAAGATACTTCCCTTATCCACCTCGCTGGAAACGTCTATGGTTCCGCCCATCAGTTCTACGATGTTTTTCGTGATTGCCATTCCCAGCCCGGTTCCCTGCACCTTATTCGTAATACTGTTCTCCGCCCTGGTAAAGGCGTCAAAGATCCTCTCCAGATATTCCGGCGTCATGCCGTATCCGTCGTCTTCCACCTCAATCCTGATATGCTCAAACTGGCTGGAACGCTGCCCGCGCCCGATAATCCGAAACCAGATATTCCCCCCCGCCGGTGTATATTTCACCGCATTGGAAAGAAGATTGATCAGTATTTGATTGATCCTCGTCTCATCCCCCAGAAGATATTCATGCCGCACACCCGTCACTGTCACAAAAAACTTCTGCTCCCTGGCTTTTGCCATGGGACGGATGATCGCATCCACAGAAGAGACCAGATCATTTAGGGTAAATTCCTCCACCGAGAGTACTACCTTGCCGCTCTCGATCTTGGAGACATCCAGAATATCATTGATCAGGCTCAACAGATGCTGTCCGGATGCCATAATTTTTTTCGTGTATTCCCTCACCTTATCCGGATTCTGTGCATCCCGCTCCAACAGCATAGTGAAGCCCAGCACTGCATTCATCGGGGTTCGAATGTCATGGGACATATTGGAAAGAAAGGTAGTCTTGGAATTGCTGGCCGCCTGTGCAGCCTGAAGCGCCTCCGCCAGCTGCCTGTTATAAATCTCCCGCTCGGCCTCCTGCTCTTTTCTGATCCTGCTCTGCTGTCTCTGATTGAAATAATACAAAAGACAGCACAGGAAAAACGCGGTCAGCATCACGATGACCACGATATAAATATTCTGATTCACAGTGGTCCCTTCCTGTTGGATTGCATCAATCGGCACATATCCGATCAGATAGATGCTTCCTCCATTCACGGACCACATATAGTTCAGTGCCTTTTTCCCCCGAATATCATGATTGAACATGATATTTTTGCCTTCTTTCAGGCAGGTGTTTACCTCAGCCATCAGCTCTTCATCGCGAATATCATTGGCCCGGTAAAAATCTTCCAGGTTCAGGTGCCCTGCATCCCTCTGTCCCATTCCCTTGGGTTTGAGGACAAGACGCTCTGTCTGCGCATCCATGATATACAGCATGGCTTTCTTATTATAAAATCCGGCCGGCAGGGATCTGTCCAGGGAGTCGTAGATATATTCCACATAAAGCATTGCCACTTCCTCCCCGTCCTTTATAACAGGACATTTCATAGTGTATGCCCATGTGCCCATATAATTTACATAAGACTGGGAAACTGCCACTCCATCCACCTCCCGGCCAGCGGAAAAGTCCAGCTCCTCCTGCGTAAATACTTCACCGTTATCGGAAATCCCCTCGTTTTCTCCTGCGCGTATCATCGAGACCTTTACCATTGTCTGGCTGCCGCCATAGGAGCACAAATGTGCCTCCGGATTCTCTGCAGACGCCAGCTCCTGCGCCATCAGCTTCTGGAATTCCGCCTCTTTGTTCAGAATCGCCTCTATCGTGCTCTTGATCAGGTTCAAGCTCTCACTCAGATTCTGAATCGCCGAATCAGACATCTCCACGGAAATTTTCCTTGACACGGAAAATACTACCGCCCCCAAAATGCAAAATACCAAAATAATAGAAATCAGCAGGGAAAATCCTTTATCTATCTTTCTTGTACCCTGTTTCTTTTTCATTGCCTTTCCCCATTTATACCCATGGTTTCCGTAAAGTTCATCCTATCAATCTATGGCATTATATTATCATGAATTTCCGTAGGAAACAAGCGTAAACCCCGGCGGCTTTACGGTGCTGTAATATTCTATTCCTTTCTGGCGAATTTGCTCCTGTGTTTCACTCCTGCCCTTATGTTCATCCAAATCCCGGCAATTTCGGCACCTCTTTATGACATTTTACGGCATGCTATGGCATTTCCCGATAAATCCTCTTTACCGTTTCAAAAGACAGCTTCGGCCTGCGGTATTCATCCACAATCCCCTTGTTATTCATGGTTCTGGGACGGGTGGAAAACCAACTGTCGCATACCCTGCAGTCACAGAACTGCCAGAGATAGACACCGCTTGTCCCCTCGCGGGAGAGAATCGCCGTTAATTGCTTTTCAATGGCCTGGGCCTGATATTCCTCCGACCATTTCACCTTCTCCGGCGTCCGGTATCCATAAATCGCGCCAGCCCCTACCTCTGTGATCAGGAAGGGTTTGCCTGCCCCTTCCGTGCATTCCTGAATCCAGTCATACATATCCGCCAGAAACTCGTCCGCCGGTGTATCGTGATACCACAGAGGATAAATATTGTAGGATACCACGTCCACCAGCCCAAAGCACAGATCCCTTTTAAACTGGCAGCTTGCAAAGGAGCGGGGCCTGGTTTTGTCCAAGCTCCGGATCAGGGAAAGCTGTGCCTCATAACAGCTTTTTCCGTACTCCGTATGGCTGGCGCATTCATTCAGGATTCCCCAGATATAGATACTGGGATGGTTGTAATGGGCCTGAATCATTTCTCTGATGCAGTCCTCGCACTGCCGCTCGAAATTGGGATTGCGCATAGCTTCTTCGGACAGGCCTCTGGCATGACTCTCCTCCCATACCAGCATTCCCGTCTCGTCGCACAGGTCAAGAAAAATCTCATCATTGGGATAGTGGGAGGTGCGCACGGAGTTTGCCCCCAGCTCCCGCATCTGCAGAAGATCCTGCCACATGGCCTGAGGAGGGAGGGCACAGCCAAACTGGGGATGATCCTCATGTCTGCAGAAGCCTTTGATCCTGAGCTTTTGGCCGTTCATCAGGATGTCCTTCCCTTCCACCCTCACCTCTCTGAAGCCGAATCGGTCAATCAAATCGTCTTCCGCCTTGCCGCTTTCATCCTCAAGCAGGGCCGTTGCCGTATAAAGCCACGGCGTATCCGGATTCCATTCCTTTACATTGGGGCAGACAATCTCCGCCCGGATTTTCTGTGTCCCGCCTCCGGTCAAAGATACCCCACAGCCTGCGCCTATCGGCTCCGGCGTCATGCTTTGTGAATCCGCCCCGCGCAGCATAAAGCAAAGCTTTCCCGTAAAGGGCTGTTCTGTGAGATTCTCAACCTCCGCCTCCAGCAGTGCGGACCATCCTTTTTCCGTCTTCCTTGGCGTCACATGAAGGCTGGTAATATAGGCCCTCCCCAGCTCCTCCAAGGCGGCTCCCCTGGTAATTCCGCCGTAGGACTGATAATCATTTTCTACATGGAGAGCCGACTGGGGACCAAAGGAATTGTCCACAATCACCTTAAGCCTGTGTTCCTTCTCCGGCACGTCCTTAATCACCGTCGAAAAAGGGGTATAGGCATTATAGTGGAAGGCAATCTCTTCCCCGTCCAGGTACACCTGTGCCGTGTGGCTGACCCCCTTGAATTCCAGGCGCAGATTTCCTCCGGCATAAAATGTCCTCTCATAGCACGCCCTGCCCCGGTAGATACGCGTCTCAGGGTCATTCTGCCAGCACCCCGGCACTGCCATCTTCTTTTTTACCGGCTCCGCGCCATCCCTTGGCAAAGTGGAAAAATCCCAGAGACAGTAAGAAAGCTCCGTCTGCTTCCTGACCCGGTGAGTCTCAAACATTCGTAACATAATATGAAATCCTCCTTCGCTTATGTGGTTTTCATTTTAATCGAGTAGGGGGAACGTTTTTCTCCACTACTCGCCGCGCGGCCCGCATGCTGTGTCAGCAGCAAATTTCCTTATGTAGACCTGCGCATCATAAGAAAGAGAGCTGTACACAACTCTCTTTTAAAAAATCTTTTTCATTTGATCCGGTGACTTTCCCATGCATGCTATTCCTTTTGTATGGAAAACTCCTCCATCAATATACGACGGTATTCCTTATCCTCCGCAACACGCTTTACATCCTCTGTCCTGCCAAGGGCAAACAGCTTTTGAATCAGCTTCGCAAACAGTTCCTCCCCCTGCTGCATTCCCTGCTGCATTCCCTTTTCCATTCCCTTTTCCATTCCACGCTGAATCGCCAGTTCCTCAATAGCGTCACTCAAATTACACATTTTGCCCACCTCGCTCTCAAATTCCTCAGTCATTGCTATTTTAAAATCCCTGTCCAGCCTTTTCTTTTTCTCTTCGGGTGGTACGGATGACGAAAACAGAAGATTTAGCAAATTCAGAATTTCCTTCTCGCATTTTTCGTCCGTATCTCCCAGATTGAGGATCACTACTTCCATTAAGTCATAGCTGCCCTGTTTGACATCGGAATTTCCATAAACCCTCTCTTTCACCGTATGATACCTGGAGATCCCGTTTTGCCGCTTTTTTGCGGGATCGGGGCAAATCCAAATGGAGTAAACCTTTCGCAGCTTTTCATAATGTTCTTTGGTAAATACCGTACCGTATTGCTCCGAGATCATCCTTGCACAATAGTAAAAACCTCTCGCAACCAGCGGATACCCGGGACTGTCATCCAGTTGAATCTCCAGATTTATTATAAGCTGCAGGGGCTCATAACCTCCCGGTACGCACGCTTCGAGGCGGATGTCATAATACACGGTCTGTTCCTTGATGGAGTTGGCCTGGGTGTTGAGTCCGTCTATCCTCTGGTCTCCGTCAAGCCTTTCCTCTCTGTCGGGCTGATCCTGATGCACCGCCCTCTGGGATATTTCCGCTTTCCCCTTAAGGCAATGATCCATAATAAACGCAATACTGTACTGCGAAAACTCCTTCGTGCAGGATTTTAAAATCCACGCAATAATGGACTTATAAGACAAAAGCTTCTTCGCGCATTCGTCATATTTAGCTTTGTCCAAGGCCAGATCAATCGTTTGTGCTATGTCAGTCTGTCTCACCACCGCCTGCCGCCTCCGTGTAAAACAACGTTCCTTTGTAGTATCCTAATTTTATCACAAAGGGTGGTTTCTGTCAATGAATCGAATTAAATAATTCGATTTATTGTCTCATTTAGTCTCTTTCCCTCCACACCTGCAATGCCCTTTCCATCCGCCCAATCTCCTGGGCAATCACTTCCACCGGCCCGCCAAAGTCTCCAAGGGCTGTGGCTTCCCCGGCCGCCTGTGTATACACTGCCTTAAGAAGCTCCCCGATTTGCTCCGCGTCACTTTTTCTTTCGGCCTGCTGTGCCAGAACTATGGCCGTACCCAGCTTCTCACAAATACCGTCAAATACAGATTTTTGGTTTTCGTCCAGGTGATCACCCAGCTTCTGAATCTCCCCTTTCAGATAAAAGAACAGGATATTTCCCTGGAAGGCCAAATCGTTAAAGCGTTTCTCTTCTGTCCGCTCCAAAGGCTGCCCCTGTCCCGGCTCCCTGCTTTCCCCGAAAATATCCTCCGACAATCCCTGAAAAAAGGAAAACGCCTCTCTGAGCCCTTCTCTGAAATCCGAAATCCCCCCAAAACGCAGTTTATGGGAAGGCGCCCTCAGCAAATCCACATCGGCTGCAAAGGCGATAATGTCCGCACGGAACATCCAATCCTCCAGAAGCCCCGCTTCCATCTCTTCAACAGGCGTTTTTGAAATTTCTCCCACGATTGTAAGAAGCTCATCCCCAAGCCATGAATAAGGAAGAGTATCATCCTCCAGGAGCCTTTTTGCGGCACTCTCTCCCAGCCAGATGGCATTTTGCAGCTTTTCTGCGGCGTTTTCCCTCATATCCTGAAAAATCAATGCTGACAGTTCACCCAAAAAATCGGCTATCTTCCCGGCTTTCATCCGGGCATTTTGAGCCAGATCCTCATATTTCCTGCACAAAGGCTCGAACAAAGCACGATGCTGCGGTTTTGCCCTGGCAATGGTCAGCCTGACCTGAAAATCCGTGATACTGGTCCAAAAGGCAGCATCCTCGATGGCTTTGATAAGCAAAAAACGGGCGGAAATCTGATCAGGGCACCTGGCAATATTGGTAATGCCCTCTAAGCTGCCGGAAAGCCCCCCGGCCATCTGATCTGCCCTGGCTGCAAGAAGCTGAAAAAACTCTCCGAAAAATGCAGCCGCCTCCTTCTGCTTTTCCCCGATCTTTCTGGTAAACCCTGCCGCCTGTCTGAGCTCCACAATCAGACTGTTCAGTTCCCGGATGATCTCATCCGTAGTTTTGGAATACAACATAACGCACCTCTCCTTTTCTGTCTCGGGGGTTCCAATGGAAGCATGGTATTTCCGATACTCTTTTGGCGTCACACCTACATAAGCCTTAAAGCTGCGGCTAAAGCCTTCATGGGAGTCATACCCATACTTAAGAGCAATCTCCAGAATAGATAAATCCGTACTCGCAAGCTCCTTTGCCGCCAGGAATATTCTGCGTCTTGCCACATAGCGCATAACGCTCTCCCCTACCGCCTCCCGGAAGAGGCGCTGATAGTGATACCTGGAAAAATGCAGGCTCCCTGCAAGACTTTCCACTGTCAGCTTTTCCTGGATCTTTTCCTCGATCACGGCAAGGGATTTCAATATCGGTTCCTGTCTGTTCATTGTTATACCTCCTGCATACCGCAAGCTGTGGCTGCGATATTGCCGCACTTAGAGCGTTTGGAAACTACCTCCAAGCTTTCCCCTTCTTTTTTGTAAAGCACCGCCCAAGCCCTGTCTTTGGCAATGCTTCTGTGATATTAACACCATACAACAGATTCGGAACCTTTTCTTGACCAAAAGTGCTGTTCTTCCCAGGGCATCCAAACTTCCGTACCTAAATCCGGCCACAGGCACAGTTTTCTGTGAGGAATCGGGTAGGAGGCTACCCATTAATTGAGTAGCCGACCTCCCACACCACTGTAC
>CAJTVL010000038.1 GCA_910579425.1 uncultured Lachnospiraceae bacterium
AATATGTAGTTGTCAATGTGCCGGGACAATAAGTCTCACGGATTCAGGTATACTTAAAAAGCAGTGAATGGAGGAGATTATGGAATCTGTTTGGCAAAAGACGGAGCGGCAGGCGCAGTTCCATCCGCGGAAATTTCTTGCGGGGATTGCCGCAGGGCTGAATATTTACGAGCATACCTTTGTGACACAGCTTATGCCGGGGTGCACCCTTACCGATAAGGGCGGTATCACTTACCGGAAGGCCATATTCGCAACACATTATCCCATCGACAATAAACACGGGGGATATTTTATCAAGCTGTATCAGCATCGCTCCTATGTGACTGCCTGGGAGCAGGCGGCGCAGGACTGTATGCCCTTGGATCACGCGCCCTATATTGGGGTATATTCGCCGTCTATGCCGGAATGCTATGTGGCCAGCGGATTTCGTAAATGGGGAATGACCTCCGCCATGGTATCTGCAATGCTTCTGGCAGATTTGATACCTGCGGAGCGTTCCTGGGACTGTCCCTGCCACGGTTCCCGTTTCGCAGAAAACGGAAAGGTATTGGATAATCCGGCCAATGGAGATAAACACTTTTAATGACTTCCTGATCAGGAGGATTTTTCGCGGATGGCGGGAGGGCAGTCAGCCCTCCCTGTTCATTCTGCGGCGGACTGCGGCATAGACGGTGCCGGAAATATTATGCCACACGGAAAAGATGGCTCCCGGCAGGGTTGCCAGGGGATTGGCCGCAAAGTTGGCTGTGGCCAGGGAAATTGCCAGTCCGCTGTTCTGCATGCCCACCTCGATCCCTATGGCAGTCACTTTTTTGGTTTCCAGTTTCAGCAGCTTTGCCACTCCCGTTCCCAGACAAAGGCCTGCGATATTATGGATTGCCACCACGATCATGACCAAAGCCCCGCAGGTCACAATTTTCTCCGCATTGCTTCCCACGATTCCGGAAATGATCATCACAATGGCGATCACCGACACCAGGGGAAGGAGTTCGCGGATGGCGTCAATCTGCCTGGGAAACAGCCGGTAAATTAAAATGCCCAGAAGCACAGGGAGCAGCACTACTTTTACCACAGACAGCATCATGGTCAGAAGCGATACCTCCACCCAGGAGCCGGCCAGGAGATAGACCAGAACCGGCGTACATATGGGGGCAAATATGGTAGAGACAATGGTCATGCCAACGGAGAGAGGGACATCACCGCCTGCCACATAGGTAATCACATTGCTGGCCGTGCCTCCCGGACAGCATCCCACCAGAATGACGCCCAGGGCCAGATCGGCGGACAGGCCAAAGAGCTTTGCCAGCGCGAATGCGCTGACTGGCATGACGGTATATTGGAGCAAAAATCCAAGGAACAAATCTCTGGGCCTTGTAAAAACGATTTTGAAATCTCCGGTTTTGATGGTGAGCCCCATGCCGAACATGGCGGCACCCAGAAACAGAGTGGTATAATTTGTGGCCCAGGAAAAGCCTTTCGGGTAAAAAAAGGCGATGACGGAAAAAATGATAATGAATACAGCGATATTGGTTGACAGAAAGTTACATATTTTTTTTATTTTGTCCATAGCGTTCCCCTCTTTTTTGATTAATCGTCTGACTTACATATAAAATCAGCCGTTGACGTCCCCAAGCATTCCGTGCTTTTCGTAGCGGGCAACGGAGGTAATCCTGTTTTTGTCGTCCACAAACACCACCTTGGGAGGATTCTCTGCTATCTCATCCGGAGACATCAGGGCATAACACATGATGATGATCTTATCCCCGGTGGAAACCATGCGGGCCGCCGCGCCGTTTAAGCAGATCGTCCCGCTTCCCGGTTTGCCTGCGATCACATAGGTCTCGAATCTTGCCCCGTTATCCACGTCTGCGATCTGCACCTTTTCATACTCATAGATTCCCGCCGCTTCCATAAGGCGCTCGTCAATAGTAATACTTCCCACATAATTCAGTTCCGCCTGGGTCACTGTGGCCCGGTGAATTTTGCTTTTTAACATTTCAAGAGTCATAATTTCCTCATTTCCGCGCCGCCTGGCGCCTGGGTTTCAATTGCTTCAAGTGGTTACACTTCCATGATAAAGTTGTCGATCAGACGGGTGGAGCCAATGTACACTGCCATAGCGGTAAGGACTCTGCCCTGGGCTTTTGCGAGAGGCGCTATGGTATCTGCGTCCACCATTTCCACGTAGTCAATTTTGGCCAGAGGCTCTGCTTCAATCAGCTTTTTCATGGACGATAAAATCGTTCCGGCATCCCGCTCGCCCTTTTCCATCATATCCTGGCCGTGAAAAACAGCCTTTGAGAGTACCAGCGCCGCTTTTCGCTCTTCCTCATTTAAATAGGTATTCCGTGAGCTTTTGGCAAGGCCGTCGGGTTCGCGTATGATAGGGCAGCCAACAATTTGGATGTCCATGTCAAGATCACGTACCATCCGGCGGATCACTGCAAGCTGCTGTGCATCCTTCTGGCCGAAATACGCCCGGTCCGGCATCACAATATGAAACAGCTTGCAGACAACCGTGCAGACACCCCGGAAATGGGTGGGTCTGGTTTTGCCGCACAGGCCCTCGCTGACCTCCTGCATCTCCACATAGGTGGAAAAATCCGGTGCGTACATTTCAGCGGGCTGGGGGTGGAAGATCAGATGGGCCCCTGCCTGCCCGCAGAGTCTTTTGTCCGCCTCAATATCCCTTGGATAGGTAGCCAGATCCTCGCCTGCTCCAAACTGGATAGGATTGACAAAATCACTGACCACTACCCGGTCATTTTCCGCCACCGCACGGTCAATCAGGCTCTTATGTCCCTCATGGAGATAGCCCATGGTGGGTACAAGCCCCACACTCAGGCCCTGCTTTCTCCACTCCTTTACTTTTCTTCTCACTTCGTCGATTTTACCTGTAATTTCCATAAAATAACCATCCCTTTCCGTAATCTGTCATGTTCTGATGCAATCGAGCAGGGAAGATTTTCTCCCTATTCGCGCGCGGGGCGTCTGCTGCATCAGCAGCAAGTTTCCTTATGCGCCCCTGCGCATAAAAAAAGCCTGGACTCCTACTGTCCAGACACACAATAAAAACTCCCATATGAAGATGTGCTGCCCGCCGGTACAGCCATCTGATATAAGAATCCGGTTTGATTTCACATGAGGTCAGCTCCCGAAGGTATGCTGCCAGGTGTTTTTGCAGGAACAATCCGCTAAGGGGCCTGCTGATCTTGTATGTGCCGGTACAGTTCGGTTTGATACTGTCCGCTACGATAATAGCACATGATTTCGGAAAGCGCAAGAGAGTAAGAGAAATACTTGTGAAAACGTGATGGGGGATGTATTATAAAAAAGGAGAGGTTTAAGAAAGGGGTAAACGGAAATGATCTATTGCATTTTTTTTCTCATCAGTTTCGGAGCGTCTGTGGTGGGGGCTGTTTGCGGCATCGGCGGCGGAGTGATCATCAAACCCGTGCTGGATGCCTTTGGGATGCTGGACGTTAAGACCATCAACTTTTTATCCGGCACCACAGTGCTGGCCATGAGTATCTGCTCTTTTGTGACTACCAGATTAAAAAAAGAATCTCTGGTGGATATGCGGATCGGAACCCTGCTGGCCGTTGGGGCAGCGGCAGGAGGGGTTATGGGCAAAAGCCTGTTCCAGGTTCTGACAGGGGCCTACGATCAGCGGTATGTGGGAGGCGTGCAGGCGCTGTGCCTTTTGGCCGTCACCCTTGCCACCCTGATTTATACCATTGTGAAGGAAAAGCTTCCTTCCTTTCAGGTGACGAATGCACTTGTCTGCCTTCTGGTAGGGCTGGTTCTGGGGGTGTTGTCCTCCTTTTTGGGAATCGGCGGCGGGCCCATTAATCTGGGAGTACTGTTCTTATTCTTTTCCATGCCGGTGAAAACGGCAGCCCAGAATTCCCTCTATATCATTTTGTTTTCCCAGATTACCAGTCTGGTGCAGACCGTTGCAACCGGCTCGGTGCCGAAAGTCTCTGTGTTCCTGCTTCTATTGATGGTGATAGGAGGGATTGGCGGCGGTGTCTTCGGGAGAAAGGTCAGCCGGAAAATAGACGCCGAAAAAACCAATAAACTGTTTATTCTCCTGATGGTTGTGATTATTTTTATCAATATCTACAATACATACAAATATCTGGCATAGTCGGGAACGGTCCGACTGTGCAAAATCGCCATATACCCTATATGGGGCAGCGCTGTGGAGCATCAGGGCTGGGACGGCGGATTTTTGCGGTATTCGCTGGGCGTCATGCCATAAAATTTCTTAAAAAACCGGATATAGCTGCGCACATCCCCATAGCCTACGGCCTCGCTGATATGGACAATGGTCTTAGAAGAGTCGGCAAGCATGGGGAGAGACCTGGCAATGCGGTAATCATTTAAATACTCCGACACGGTTTTTCCGGTGGAGAGCTTAAAAATACGGTTTAAGTAAATAGCGCTGACGCCGGTGTGGCTGGCGATCAGTGGGATGGAGAGGGATTCCGTATAGTGGGCTTCCAGATAACGGATTGCCTTGTGGATATAGGAACGTGCATCATCTGAAATTCTTGCCGTGTCGCCGGTCAGATTGTGAAGGCAGCCAAAGAGGATGCGGATACATTCTGCGTTTGTGGGGGCCGCTTCTAATTTAGAGAGCGCCCCGGCCACAACATTTTCTTTTATTTCTATATTTAACTCCATTAAATTCACGAAAACAGAACACAGCATCATATTGCTGATGCGTTTTGCCTCCTGTAAGCTTGTGCCGGAAGGAAGATATTTACATTGAAACTCATCCGCAAGATCATTCAGGAGCCCGGGATCTTTGTCCATGATACATTGTGTCATACGAATGGAAAGATCAGAATCAATGGTGGGCGTATAGTCCTTATGGGAGCTGAAATAAACAAAGTCGCTGGTTTCTCCTGAGGAAAAGAACAAAATACGCTGGGCCTGAACCAGAGCTTGACGGAGCTTTGGAGAATCCGGAGAGCACAGGGTGATGGAAAAAAGCGGACAAAGAGAGAGGGTCTCCTGCAGGCTGGTCTTGATTACGACGCAGATTTTCAGTAATTCCGTGCGCAGATGCTCCCACTGCTGTGTGTTGATAATGAGTGCAATATGCTTGTTCCCAAGATAAGTGCTGTGGCATACCCCTAAGTTGGAAAAGGCTATAACCGCATTGTTGCGGGCCAGCAGGCGGGTCTGTTCAAAACGGGTAAAATCCGTGATTTCATCCAGCTTGGGAAGTGCCATAAGGATCAGGCAGAAATAAGGGTGGGGAAAGGAAATGCCGTACTCCTTGTATTGGGTGGAGAGCTGCGGCACATCCACATAGCCGTATAAAATATCATGCAGCAGTTGATCCTGAATAAGCTGTCTGTTTTCCAGCAGCAGGGAATCAATATTTTTGAGCTGATCAGACATATGGTCCAGGGCATTGTTAAGCAGGGAGTATTCGTCCAGCCCCGCATCGGGAATATCTATATAGGGAGGAAGTCCCATCTTACGCATCATGGCATCCATGGGACGCAGCATCAGAAGCGAAAAGAGGAAGGAAAGAACAAAGGTAAACAGGACAGAGACAAGCCATGTAAAAAACAAGGGCCTCAGGGCGGTAAGATGGAAGGAAAACAGCTGGGCCGTAGAAATATAAAAGGAAACCTGCGTCCCCCCTTCCGTGGAGAAAGCATAGGTTTTGGCGCGGGGAAACAAAGCCTTTGCGTTTTCTTCAGGGGTCTTTGTGTTATCCCACTGCGTCTGAACATCCTCCCGGGTACTCCAGAGGAGCTGATCCTGGAAACAGACGGTGGCAGGATAGGCGGTTTGACGGTTGTTTTGGGTACGGCTTTTGAGGTAGGGAATGGACAGAGAAAATGTGATAAATCCTTTTCCTCTTGTCTCGTAAAGAGGCAGCCTGTGAATATAAGTGAGAATGTATGCGGCGCCCGGCGAGCCAGCCTTTTCCAAAGAAGGCAGCAGAAGCCAGCGTTCATAGGTCTGTTCCCCGTATACGGCCTCCAAGAATTCCGGGTAAAGATAATCGGAATAGCTGTAAAAACCAAACTCCGAGTCATAAATACGCCGGGAGGATTCAAAAAAAATCCCCATATGATCATAGTCGTAAATTGTACTGAAGGAAGAGACATCCTTGATCATATCCGAGAGCAGGTCAATGGTGGGCTGAGGGTTATTTAAAACAGCGCATACGGAGGGAAGAGAGCCCACAAGGGTACTGCTGTTTTTGGCGGAATTTAAAATATCCTGTACGGAAATTGCCGCATAACTGGCCTCGGATTCCATGTTGCTTTGGATATCGTGAGTGGACTGCAGAGTAATCAACGCGCCCATGAAAAGGAAAGCCACACTGACGGTAGAGAAGAGAAAGCAGAATGAGGAAACAAAGTGCTTCGATTTGAGAATATTTTTCAATTTGTACATATTCAGAACTGAAATTTTGGATATTGATTGTGCCATTCGCTTACTCCTTTGGTTATAAATGTAGTGCCATTTTACAATTTTATTATACAAAACCGGAGAGAAAAGTCAAATTTCGTCTTATTTCTCATAGCAAAAATCAAACCTGATTCCTCAAAAGAGGTTTAAAATTTGAGGTAATGCTCAAATAAATCCTTTAAATTCGGCCACTTGTAATATTTGGACGCAAACAGGTTTATTTTTTGCATTTTATTGGACGCATTGTACAATTAAAATAGACTTGCAAAATAAATTCGCAAAAAAATGTCCGGCGGTAAGCGGAATGAAAAAGCAGGACATTTGAATTGCACAAATTAAAAAAAGAGGGAGGGATGTTGTTGAAGACGAACCAAAACAGGAAAAAAACATCGGCAAAAAAGAAGGGTGATTTTTTGCCTTATTTATGGAAACATAAATATCTGTACCTGATGCTTGTGCCGGCTTTGGTCTATTACATCATTTTCTGCTATGTGCCGATGTACGGAGCAAGTATTGCATTTAAGGATTTCAATCCTATGCTGGGGATTGTAAAGAGCCCATGGACAGGATTTGATACCTTTAAAGAGCTGTTCGCCCTGAAAAAGTTTTACTCTGTATTCTGGAACACCTTAAGGATCAGCTTGATCAGGCTGGTATTCGGGTTCCCGTTTCCCATTATTGTAGCGCTGATGCTCAATGAATTAAGGGAAGGGAAGCTCAAAAAGGGAATACAGACTTCCATCTACGTACCGAATTTCATTTCCTGGGTGGTGGTAGGAGGTATCCTGACAAACCTTTTGTCCACAGATTCCGGTATTGTGAATGCGCTGATCAAGGCTCTGGGATTTGCGCCGGTAGGGTTCCTTACAGACGAGAAATACTTCGTTCCTACTATGGTAGTTTCCATGATCTGGAAGACCTTCGGGTGGAATACCATTATTTATCTGGCCGCAATGACGGGCATCGACCCGCAGCTTTATGAGGCGGCCACCGTGGACGGGGCAAACCGCTGGCATAAGCTGATCCATGTGACAATGCCCTGTATCCGTTCCACGATTGTGATCGTGCTGATTACCCGTATCGGCGGATTGATGCAGGCAGGTTTTGAACAGATTTTCGTGCTGTATCATCCGGGAGTATACAAGACGGCGGATATTATAGACACCTATGTATACAGGATTGGTCTGCAGGAAGGAAGATTTGAGATGGCGGCGGCGGTAGGTTTGTTTAAATCCATTGTCAACTTTATCCTGCTGGTGATTGCCAACAAAGCTGCCAGAATGGCCGGAGAGGAGGGAATCTACTGATGAGTGTAAAAACAGTAAAAAAACAGTCGGTAAAAAGCCGTCCCGTAAAACATTCTATTGGAAACCGTGTCTTTGACGCCATAAATATTACGCTGCTGGTTCTGCTTGCGCTGGTTGCCTTCTATCCCTTTTGGGACTGCCTGGTGGTATCTGTCTCATCCCTGAAAAGCTACCTGTCCAGCAGTGTACACCTCTGGCCCGCGGAATGGTCCTTTGAAGGCTACTCCTACATGGTTAAAAACATAGATTTGTGGGTATCCTATGCAAACAGTATTTTCATTACGGTAGTGGGCACGGCAGTCAATATGCTGATTACTATTATGGCCGCCTATGTGTTATCCAAAAAGGATTTGAAGGGGCACCGTGTTTTAATGTTCCTGGCAGTGTTTACAATGATGTTTTCCGGCGGTATCATTCCCACCTACATTGTAGTGAAGGATTTACATCTGATGAACAGTCTCTGGTCCATGATTCTGCCGAGTGCAGTGAATACATATAACCTGATTGTGCTGCGGAATTTCTTCGCTGACCTTCCTGCGGAGCTGGAGGAAGCGGCATTGCTGGACGGATGTACGGATGTGGGAGTATTATTCAGAATTATGCTGCCAATCTCCAAGCCGGCAGTTACCACGGTTACACTTTTCTACGCGGTAGATCACTGGAATGATTTCTTCTCTGCGATCATGTACATCAACAGCAGAGTGAAATGGCCGCTGCAGTTGTTTTTACGCTCTATGTTATTTGAAAATGACGCGGCGTATTCCGGCAGCGGGGAGAGCCTGTTCCTGTTGGGACAGCCCATGAAGATGGCTGCAGTTATGATGGCCATCATACCAATCATGTGTGCTTATCCGTTCTTCCAGAGGTACTTCTCCAAGGGGATTACCTCAGGGGCGGTGAAAGGCTAGACAGATAAAAAATTCTTAAAAAGAAAGAGAGGTTTGTTTATGAAAAAGAAAAAACTGATCAGTCTGCTTCTGGCAGCAACCCTTGCAGTATCTGTTTTCGCGGGATGCGGTGCAAAGGAAGAGTCCCCTGCAAACGGCGGGGGTGAGGCGCAGACCCAGAACCAGAGCGCGTCTTCCGGTAAGGAAGAGAGCGCATCAGGCGCAGCGCAGAGCGGCGAAAGGGTACCTATCAGATGGCTGACCACCGGCGATACGGCTGCCGAGGTGATCAAGGACGACGACCGTATTATCGAGGAGATCAACAACCGGCTGGGGATTGACCTGACGGTAGAGATTGTTCCCGAGGGAAATACGGAGAAGGTAAATGTGGCCATGGCTTCCGGAGATTTTCCGGATATTGTGACAGGAGCGTATGGAACCAGCGCAACTCAGCAGTGGATCGACGACGGTATGGTGATTGAGCTGAACAGCTACATGGACGCCAATGCGTCTCTGAAGGAGAGGCTGGAGACTTACGAATGGTCCGCGGTAGAGGGAAAATATTATGGCGTTCCTTTCATTACGCAGTATAATGCGTCAAATGCAATGATCATCATGCGGCAGGACTGGCTGGATCATCTGGGCCTGTCCTATCCGGAAACCCTGGATGATATGAAAGCAGTGTTAGAAGCCTTTACCTTTGATGATCCTGACGGAAACGGACAGAATGATACTTACGGATTTACCTCCGATAAGATTTCCAGCGCAAACTCCACTCCTTTTGACTGGGTGTTCTTTGCAAACGGACTGAAATATGCCGATTATGCGCTGGATGCCGATGATAATGTGATTCCCTGGTTTGAGGATCCCAGCTTTATCCCCAGTATGGAATATATCAAGGAGCTTTGGGACAGCGGGGTGATCGATCCGGAATTAATGCTCAATGACACAGCCAAGAAGGAAGAGAAATTCTATCAGGGTAAAGTGGGGGCGTTTATCGGAACCGTGTACAGGTATGTCACCCGTCATGAGAGCAGTCTCCGTGAACTGAATCCCGACGGAGCCATCGCATACGGCCACGCCCCCAAGGGAGAGAGTGGAAGCTACGGCCTGAGCAAGCAGGGAAAGGGCGGCATGATGACCTGTATCACTGCAGCGTGCAAGAATCCGGATAAGGCTGCGGCATTCCTTGATCTGATGGTTTCCGAGGACGGAAACAACCTGCTCAGACTTGGTATTGAGGGAATCCACTATACCATGAACGGAGACGAGATTGTTTTTAACGAGGAAGAGAGAGCCAAAGATGCGTTCTCACCGAACGGCTGGGCTCATGCGCTGGCCTGGGGATCCTTCTTCTGGCCGCTGGAGAGTAATTACATTCCTCCTACGGATCCCGACAGAGAGAGAATGCAGGAATCTGTGGTAACCGCTACGGACAGTCAGGTGAAGAATCTGATCAACAGCAAGACAGCAACGGAAATCGAGAAAGCTTCGGTGGTGGACGACGTATTCGTACAGTATTTCAACGACATGCTGCAGGGAAATATAAGCATTGAGGAAGGCGCACAGAAGCTGAGCGAGGACTGGCGTTCCCAGGGCGGCGAAGAGATTTTGGAAGCAGTAAATGCGGTTTATCACGCAAAATAAGGAAGCTGAAAGACAGGGCGGGCCTTTGCCCGCCCTTTGGAGGTATTGTGATGAAAAAGAAACCAAATATCATATTTATTTTAACAGATGATCAGGGAGCCTGGGCCATGCACTGCGCGGGGACGCCGGAGCTGCATACACCCAATCTGGACAGAATCGCGGCATCGGGAATGCGGTTTGACGATTTCTTCTGCGCCTCGCCGGTGTGCTCTCCCGCCCGGGCATCCCTGCTTACAGGGACCATTCCTTCCGCCCACGGCGTCCATGACTGGCTGCGCAGCGGGAATGTGGACGGGGAAAAATTTGCGGCCCAGGGGAGGGAAAATCCCTACGGAGGCTATGTGAGCGAGAGAAAGCCCATTGCTTACCTGGAAGGACAGACCGCCTATACCGATATACTGGCGGAAAACGGATACCGGTGCGCTCTTTCCGGGAAATGGCATCTGGGGGACAGCGTTCAGATGCAGCACGGCTTTTCCAAATGGTACACCATAGGGAAAGGCGGAGCCTTCTATTATCATCCGGATATTGTGGAGGACGGAAATATTACGGTGGAGCACGGCAGGTATATCACAGAAGTGATCACGGATAAGGCGCTTACCTATCTGGAGGAGTTAAAGGACGGTCCTTTCTATTTGTCCGTACATTATACGGCTCCCCATTCGCCCTGGGAGGCAGAGCAGCATCCGAAAAAGTGGATTGATTACTATAAGGACTGCAAGTTTGAGAGTATTCCTGATATTCCCGATCATCCGGATATGACCACCGGGCCGGTTTACGGCACGGACAAACGCCGGGAAAATCTCACCGGATATTTTGCGGCCATCAGCGCCATGGACGAGCAGGTGGGACGGATATTGGATAAGGTGGAGGAATTGTCCCTTGCGGAGGATACCCTGATCATCTTCACGGCGGACAATGGCATGAGTATGGGACATCATGGTATCTGGGGAAAAGGAAACGGCACCTTCCCTCTGAATATGTTTGATACGGCCGTGAAGGTTCCTTTCCTGGCCACATGGAAAGGACATATTCCGGAAGGAAAGGTTTCGGGGGATATGGTAAGCGCCTACGATCTGTTCCCTACCTTATTGGAGCTGGCAGGCTGCTCTTATGAAGGAAAGCGGTCCCTTCCGGGCAAAAGCTTTGCCGGACTTTTGCTGGATCAGGAGGACGACAGGGGCGAGAATGCGGTTGTGGTGTTTGACGAATACGGCCCTGTGAGAATGATCCGGACAAGGGACTGGAAGTATGTCCACAGATACCCTTACGGGAAAAACGAACTCTATGATCTGCAGGCAGACCCGAAGGAGGAGCACAACCTGTACGGGGAAGAAAAATGGGAAAGCAAAGTGATTGAGATGAAAAAGAAGATGGAGGGCTGGTTCATCAACTATGTGGATCCCGAGATAGACGGAACAAAGGAGGGCGTGACGGGGCTTGGACAGCTTGACCGGGCGGGAATCCGGGCAAGCCGCACAGATGTTTACGCGCAGTCCTGAGAGAAAGAGTTCTGATATAAGTTCTGACATAGAATCAGTGAGGCCGGGCAGATTCCTTTGGAGGGGGAGGAAATCTGCCCGGCTTTTTTGTAAAATTCGAGTTATCAATCAAGCATTGGCGGAATCCATGGTTTTATGTTAAAATATAAACGTGAAACGTCAGTGCAAAGGTAGCTTATCAGGGCTGTAAATCTTGGGGAGGCGGGAGATAGCAAAATGGCAAAAATTTTTAATATAAACGGCGCATGTGAACCGGACAGACATTACATGGTTGCCCTTCAGCCACGGCTTAAAGAAATCAGGGCAATGATAGATGCCGGAGAGTATTTCACGATCAATAAAGCGAGGCAATACGGCAAGACCACAATTTTGCGTGCATTGTCAGATTTTCTGAAAGAGGATTATATTGTTGCCAGTATGGATTTTCAGAGGCTGGGAGCGTCAAAGTTTAAAACGGAAAATATTTTTTCCGTTACTTTTGCCAGAGATTTTATAAAAAAGGTTGAGACAGGGAATCAACTGGATTCAGAAATTTTACTGCCTTTGAAAAAAGCGTTGGACGGGCAGGAAAACAGAATAGAACTTTACGAATTGTTTGGATTTCTGACAGAGATATGTGGCAAAGCGGGTAAACCGTTTGTATTGATTATTGACGAGACTGACAGCGCATCAAACAATGAAGTGTTTCTTGATTTTCTTGCGCAGCTGCGGGCGGCATACCTTGACCGTAATGCAACGCCGACGTTTTGGTCTGTAGTTCTTGCCGGAGTTTATGATATTCGTAATATAAGACGAAAAATCCGTTCTGATATGGAGCATAAGATGAACAGCCCCTGGAACATTGCGGCAAAGTTTCAGGTGGATATGAGTTTTTCGGTGGAAGAAATTGCCGGAATGCTTAAGGAGTATGAAGCAGATTATCGAACCGGAATGAATATCGAGGAAATTTCGCAGATGATATATGCCGATACCTCCGGTTATCCATATCTTGTATCCAGCCTGTGCAAGAACATAGATGAAGAGGTCTCGGGAACTGTGGATTTTCCGGATAAAAGCTGTGCGTGGACGAAAGAAGGATTTACAGAGGCGGAGAAGCTGCTGATGAATGACGACAATACGCTGTTCCAGTCACTTACGGGTAAATTGACAGATTACCCGGAACTGAGGAACGTCCTGTATGAACTGCTTTTTACGGGCAGGCCTATTCCTTATGTTCCTCAAAATCAGTATATTGCCGTTGCGTCAATGTTCGGGTTTATTAAAAATGATAAGGGAACTGCGGTAATCGCTAATCGTATTTTCGAGTCAGTATTATACAATTTATTTATTTCTGAGGAATTTGCCACGAGTAGAATATATGATGCCGGGGTACAGGAAAAGAATCACTTTATTGTTGGAGGGCATTTGGATGTAAAAAGGGTGCTGGAGAAGTTTGTAGAGACTTTTGATTACCTTTATGGAGACGCAGATGAGACTTTTCTTGAGGATGCCGGAAGGCGTTACTTTATGCTTTTTTTGAAACCGATTATCAATGGTGTTGGGAACAGTTATGTAGAACCGGAGACACGCAACCATGAGAGGATGGACATAGTTATTGATTACCGTGGAGAGCAGAGCATTATTGAGATGAAGGTATGGCGTGGAAATGCCTACAATGAACGAGGCGAGGAGCAGCTTTCAGGTTATCTTGATTACTTTCATCTGAAAAAGGGATATATGCTGAGCTTTAATTTTAATAAAAAGAAAGAAATCGGCGTAAAAGAAATTGTTCTGGGGGATAAGGTTCTGATTGAGGCGGTTGTATAAAATCAAGTGTACACAAAGGAAGTTTTGCCGCATAGGAAATTTTATTCCCTATACGACAAAACCCTCGAAAGATGCACCTTTTTTATCTCTGTAGAGAATCAACGGTAAGACTGAAACCCGTTATCGGCGCCGGGCGTCCCATACTGCTCCTGTAGCAGAGGAATGCCGTAGGCCCGGGGCGTTCCTTCCAGCCGTTTCATATATTTGTGCAGTTCTCCCCGGCAGTGTTCCGGCCCGCCTTCCCGGATCACCGTCCACATGGGATCTACGTCCGATTTGGAGGACTTCATCATTTGATCCGTCCAGTCCAGGATCATTTTTGCGCCTTTGGCGCACAGCTCGGGACGCTCCTGGGCCAGATTGTGAAGCTCATGGGGATCCTTCTTGATGTCGAAAAGCATCTCCGTGGGCAAAAGGTGATAACCGCCGTGGATATTGCGGATATAAATGTAGTCGTCAAAACGCACGCTCCTCTGGCACACATGGGCGCACTGAGTCAGCACCACATAGGGCTTGGAGCAGTCGGTGCCATCCTTCAGCGCTTTGGCAAAGGAAATGCCGTCGTAGCGGAAATCGTCCCAGACTTTCAGGGAGGTTCCCAGAAGCTCCTGTATGGTGGGGGCCAAATCCGTATTGTCGTGGAAGCCCTTTACCACCGCACCCCTGCCCATTCCTGGCCAGCGGATGATCAGAGGGATTCGGCATACCGGCTCATCCGCCATTCCATGCTCGCCGTATACCCCCAATTCTCCCATATCCTCGCCGTGGTCCGAGGTGATGATGATGGCAAGCTCCTCATCATAAAGCCCGTTTTCTTTCATCCAGCCCAGAATCTGCCCCACATTGTCATCGGTGTAGCGGATACCCTCGTCATAGGAGTTTAGGAAATGCCTGGCCTCATCCAGGGTCTTTAAACTGCCGGGATGCTTGGGAAACTGAGCAAAGCTCTCGTCATTCCACATATTGATCTCGTTTGCGCCGTGGGGGCCGATATGGAGCAGGTGCTCCCGGAAGATTTCATCCGTGATCCAGTCGTCCGGCAGCGGCGTCTCCTCAAAGCTGCTTTTGTAATCCGCAGGCGTCCGGTAAGGCGTGTGGGGATCCCAATAATGGACATGCATCATCCAGTTGTCTTTTCTGCCATTGCGTTCCAGCCATTCCAGCACTTTTGGGGTTACCATTTCCGCTGATTCGCCGCCCCGGCCGCCTACGTTGACGCATTCATGGAAGCCGCTGTTGAACCACCATGCGCTGTGTCTTTCTGCGAAGGTGGAGAAGGATACGGTGTGCATCCCTGCCCTGCGAAACTGCATAAACAGACTGTTTTCGGAAAGCTCATCCGTAAAGCTTCTGCTTCTGCCCTGCAGGCGCAAATCCGCCGCCGTGCCGCCGTGGCCCACGATTCCGTTGTGGATGCCGTACTGCCCGCTGACCATGGAGGCCCGGGAGGGCAGGCAGGGTGCGTTGGGACAGTAATAATCGTTGAACCGTACCCCTTCTTCTGCCACCGCATCCATGACAGGGGTGGTATTCCTGCCATAGCCGTAGCAGCCCATGTGGTCTGCACGCAGGGTGTCTATGTCGATCATAATTACTCTCATTTTGGTTTTCTCCTTTCATGTTGTGGTGATGCACCGAAAAGCAGTGTTTGTTCTTATATTATATTCCTGAGTGGGAAAAAGCAAGGAGAAAACCGGGTTTTCACCTTCCCGCAATGGTATCCACCACAGACATGGCCTGCAGCCTTTTGGAGGGGCCGTAAACGGAAAAGGCAAGGGAGCACAGCACCACCGCCACGATGATGCACAGAGGGACGACGGGAAAATACCAGGGGGTTCCCCAGCGCAGGGTGATCAACTTCTCAAAGCAAAACCGGCTTAAGGGAAGGCCCAGGGCGCAGCCCATCAGAACGCCCCACACCCCATAGGCGGCGGCCTCTGCGGCGACCATTTTCAATACCTGCCTGCTGTCCATTCCCACCGCCCGCATAGCGCCGTATTGCCGGAAACGGGCGCAGACGCTCATGGCAATGCTGTTGATCACATGGAAGACGCAGATCAGCGCGATGGCTCCCAGAAATCCGTACACGAAAAGCCGGAAAGACCAGACCGCTCCCCTTACCTCCTCGTTGCCAAGGCGTCTGTCGGAAAAGGAGATATTTTCCCCGTCCAGGGCGCGGATCCTGCGGGCTGTGTTATCGCCGGCATTTCTCTCAAGCTGAACGTCAATAACGGTATAGTTTTCCTCTCCCGTAAGGCTTTGGAAGGTCTCCTGCGAGCAGATCAGGATTTCCTCGCCGTTGCTCGCCTGAAAGGGGGAACTGCTCAGGATGCCGGAGACGAAAAACCGGCTTCCCGTGTTTTTGCTGTCCGTCTCAGCACCATCTCCGATGCCCAGGCTCACCTCGTCCCCGGCCTGCAGGGAGCCCTCCCCGTGATAGACGGCCAGGAAGCCTTTCCCGTCTATGGCCTCCAAAAGGGAGCCTTCGATAAGAGAATCCTCTGCCCATCCAAACTGATAAGCGTCATAGGAGATCAGGCAGGCCTTTTGGGAGTAAGGGGAACCCTCAAGAGGAATATCATAGGCAAAGCTTCTTGCGTATACCCTTTTTACACCTTCCAAATCCGTCAGCTTTTGTATCAGCGACCTGTCCAGGGAACAGGTATTGTCGGGGCTTACCACGGAGAGATCCGGCGTCCAGGGAGCCAGGGGCTTCACCGCGTGGTTCATAAAATCAATGGTCACGGAGAAGGTCAGAAAGAGGATGATGCTCAGGGCAAAGGAACAGCTCATCAGGATAAAATTCCTCTTACTGCTCAGGGCGTGGTGGATGCCCAGCGCCGTTTCGATTTTATAAAGGCGTGTGTTGGCCGCCTTCCTGATCTGATTTTCCCGGAAAGCGTTGCCGGAGACAGCCGTAAGGGGAGAGGCCAGGGCAGCCCTTTTGGCAGGGCTTTTTGCCGCCAGCAGGACGGTGATCAGACCGATGATACTGCCCGCTGCGATTCCGATGGGGCTGATTCCGAAATAAGGCATATTTCCAAAATAGGCGGGGCTTAAGTACCGAAGCAGGGCGCTGAGTATCCATACGCACAGGGTGCCAAGCATGGCTCCTGCAGGCACGGAAAAGCGGCACCAGTACAGGGCCTCCCGCCGCACAAACCGGATGATTTGCTGCTGGCCGCAGCCCAGGCAGCGCAGCATTCCGAAAAATTCCGTGCACTGTGCAATGTTGCTGTTCAAGCTGCTGCTGATCATCAGGATTCCGGCAATCGCCACCAGAAAAGCCAGGATCAGGGCGACCCCGTAAATTGCCAGCATACTCACGTCCAGGCTCTGCCCCATGGTGGCAAGCAACAGTTCATTTCTGCTTATGTGATCCTCCGGAATCTGAAACTGCTCCTGTATGTCCCGGATCTCCTTTTGGATGGAACACCAGGGTGAAAAGGAGACATAGAGAAAGGAATCATGATTATCCTCCGAGCCGTCCAGGGAGAGCTTTCGAAATTCCTCTGTGGAGAGCATGAGGCCATAGACATCCTGCCTTGCAAGCATGGGAAACTTTCCCGTAAATCCGCTGATGCGGTAGGGCCTTTGGGAGCCGTCCGGCGAAGTGAGGGAAATTTCATCTCCAAGCTTTAGGGAAAGCCTCTCTTTCGTTCCCTCATCCACCAGGGCTGTGCCTTCCTCAGAGGGAAAGGTTCCCTCCACTATTTGAGCCGTAGGAAAAATATCCAGGGCATCTTCGTCAAAGCCGATGAGAACCGCCTCATTGCCGTCGATCTGATAATGCATGCTGAGCCGGTAGTTGAGGGTGTCGTAGCGGGTGCAGGCGAGAACCTTTGGCCTTAAGCTGATCAGTGCCATCTCTTCATCGCTTATATCACGCAGGCCCGCGTGCCATTTTCCATAATTGATCTGTGCCTGGGCCTTCTGGGAGCGGATTTCCATGTCCGCCATGCCGAAGATCGCCGTGATCAGAAATACGCTTAAAATAATGCAGAGCCGTACCATCCGGCTTTGGTTTTTGTGAACCTTCTGGGAGAGGGGGACAAGGTCAAGATAACTTTTCATGTGCCGCACCTCCCATATCTTTCAGACATCCGTCACTCACGCGCAGGATCCGGTCGGTCTGCGCCGCCAGATTGTCGTTGTGGGTGATCATCAAAATGGTTTGCTGATATTGGCGGGCTGCATGGAGCAGCAGATCCATCACGTCCCGGCTGCTTTTGGAATCCAGATTTCCTGTGGGTTCGTCCGCAAGGATCAGGGTGGGCTGCATGATCAGGGCCCTTCCGATGGCCACTCTCTGCTTTTGTCCGCCGGAGAGCTGGCCCGGCAGATGGCTCCTCCTTTCGGTCAGTCCCAGCATGGCAAGAAGCTCGTCGATTCTCTGCCTGTCGGGCTTTTGGTAATCCAGCAAAAGGGGGAAAGCGATGTTCTGCTCCACATTCAGCTCCTCGATCAGGTGAAAGGCCTGAAACACGAAACCGATGTTTCTCCTTCTGAAAACCGTGCGTTTTTTTTCATCCAGGGCAAACAAATCCTCCCCGTCCAGGAAAATTTTCCCTTCGGTGGGCGTATCAAGTCCGCCGATACAGTGGAGCAGGGTGCTTTTCCCTGAGCCGGACTGCCCCACCACCGCGGCAAATTCGCCCTTGCTCAGGGAAAAGCTTACATCCTTAAGAGCCTGTACCTGGCTTTCTCCCAGGCCGTAAATCTTGCTTAAATTTTGTACCTTTAACAGTTCCATATTTGTGATTATACTCCTTTCAAAGCTTCGCCCCTGTAGCAGGCCGGGCCGTCTTTTCTGGCATATGCATAAACAGGTATCCCGTTTTCTGCCGGGCGTTGTATGCTTATATAGTGAACGGCAAATTATTTTGCCGTTTCCTATAGTATAGAAAGGAAAGCTTACATTGAGGTGAAAAGCAGCTTACAGTTTTGTAAGCTTGCCTGTATAAATGGGCAGACACGTGAAGCGTACGATTGTCCGTTTTTCATTCCGGCAGTGTCAGGGTAAAAGTCGTCCCTTCCCTAGGCCTGCTCTGCACGGACAGGGTTCCCCCCTGGCCCTCTACGACGGATCTTGCCAGAGGAAGGCCCAGGCCAACCCCATTTTTGCTGCTCTTAGAAGCCCTGTAGAAGCGCCTGAAAATATAGTAAATATCTTTCTCGTCAATGCCCGTCCCATCGTCGGCAACAAAGATCCTGACGGATTCCGGGAGTTTTTCCCAGGACACAGAGATATGCCCCTGGCAATCTGTATGATCCAGCGCATTTTTAACCAGATTTCCCAGGGCTTCGCCGGTCCATTGAAGGTCGCAGTTTACCCAGACATTTTCATCCCCGTTAAGCAGAATCTGTTTTTGCTCCTGCCTGGCCCGCACCAGAAGCTGGGAAAGGGCTCTTGACGCCAGGTCGGACACAGGCCAGCGCTGTTTTTCAAACAGGACGGCTCCCGCATCCAGCCGGGTGACCTTGAGCAGAGTCTGGATCAGCTCTTCCATCCGGGCAAGAGAGACGGCGGTTTTCTCAAGAAAAGCCAGGGCGGTCTCTCTGCTTCCCGTGTCAGAGGCAATTTCCGACTGGATAATTTCGTTATACATGCTAAGGGCAGAGAGAGGTGTCTTTAGCTGATGGGAAATATCCGATATGGTTTCTTTCAGAAAGTTTTTGGCCTCCAGAGCCTTTTCGTTTTCCGCAGCGAGGGCGTTGGCGAGGGTGTCGATTTTTCCGAAAAGCCGATAAAGGCATCCCTCGCAGTTTCGGGGAAGATGCTCCGATAAGCCTTCCTTCATAAAACGGTCAATGAAGCCTGTGGCCTTCTCATAGAGCCTTTCCCTCCGGGAAAGAAAACGGCCGCACAAAAGCAAAAGGCTCCCCCACAAAAAGAGCAAAAGCCCCACAAGCCCAAGGCCCATATCTCTGTGCAAATCTCTGATCCGGGGCAGGAAAAAGAGCTCCGTATCCCCGCCGATTCCCATGCGCAGAAGAAGATCCGTTCCATTCTCCGTAACAGTCTTTTCCGAAAAAGCCCGTGCGATCACTGTTTCGCTCACTCCCTGCTCCAGGAGGGAGGAAACAGCACTCCCGTCATGCTCCAGGAAAGCTTTTTTCATTTCCTGTCCGTTGGCCCGCCACAGAATCCCGGCTAACAGAGTCGCCCCAGTCAGGATCAGTACGATATGGAAAAAATATTTTTTCTGTTCATTATCCGTCAGAAAAGTCATGGTTCCTTTACCTCCTGCCAGCAATAGCCAAACCCTCTGGCGGTGATCAGATGCTCAGGCCTGGAGGGATCTTTTTCAATCTTTTGGCGCAGGCGCCTGATGTAGACGGAAAGGGTGTTATCGTCCACAAAATTTCCAAAGCCGTCCCACAGCTCCTCGAAGAGAATCTCTCTGGTGACCACCCTGTCGTGGGAGCGGACAAGCAGACACAAAAGCCGGTACTCCACCTGGGTGAGCTCTAACCTTTCTCCCCGCAGAAAAACCCTGCTTCCGGCAAGGTCGATCTGAATGTCTCCGCACACAAGATTTTTGTTTAACATAAGGGCAGTTTGCGAAGCGTGCTGACTGTTGTCAGACTTAAGGATGTCTGGCGAAGCCTGATATCCGTTGTTATCGTCGGGTATTTCCGTGCTCTGCTTCATACCGGCCCTGCGCAGGAGCGCCCGAATCCGGGAAAGGAGTTCTCCCAGCTTAAAGGGCTTTCCGATATAGTCGTCGCCGCCGCTGTCCAGCCCACGGATGATGTTCATCTCATCATCGGAGGCGGTAAGGAAAATGATGGGAACCTGATTTTGTTCCTTTCGCAGCGTCTCACAGACCTGGAAGCCGGTGCCGTCGGGCAGTGTCACATCCAAAAGCAGCAGGTCGTATGACTTTTGGGAGAGAAGCCCCATGGCTTCCTGCACACTCTCTGCGTTTTCTACTGCATAACCATTTTTCTGAAGAGAGTAGCACAGACCCTCTGCAAGGCTTAAATCATCCTCTAAAAGTAAGATTCTGTTCTGGGTTTGATCGGGATTCATTTGAGCTCCTTTTTCGTTTGCTATTCTGCGTTTTGGAGTTTCAATGTTCGTTTATAATCATATAGCATAGTATAACAAAACATACAGGAATTGGGAACCGTTCTGTTTGCCAAAAGAATTTGCCGTATCGTCTTTAAGAAGCTTTAGGAAAGCTGGCTTTTTTCTTTTTGGTAGAGTATAATACTATAAATGAGCAAATTTGAATTATTACCAAAGTTGTAAAAATTGGCTGAAAAATAAGACATCAAACCCTTTACAACTGCTTAAAACAATTAAATTTATGCCGTATTTTTCCACAGACGGCCATAAAACATATTTTGGCTATCCTGATATCCGTTTTTTTCCGGATACCAGGGAAAACTATAGATTTCGAAAAATACAGCCCCTGCCACCGCACTACAGTGGCCCATTTCCTAAATAAAGGAAAATGGGATGATTCTGCCCGGGATGATATATTGAAGGCAGCCGTTGTACAGCTCATTTATAAGCAAGCAGCACAGGGAAAACGGTGTTCTGCATTGTGGATGATACCATCTCATCAAAGACAAAGCCTTCGTCACGGGCGCTGCATCCGATCGAAGATGCGTATTTCCACCAATCCCATCTCAAGGGAAAGCAGGATTACGGGCATCATGTCCTTTTAGCAGATGTTTTAGCTGCAGTAGCATAGTATTGTGCAATTTTTTAAATTTGCTCATTTATAGTATAATATATAAACGAAAGGGAAAATACCGTATGGATATAGAAACATACATAGACAGTGATCTCTTAACAAAGTTTGAGTTTTATAACTATGGTCATGCATTAGAGATACTTCACGATGCCTTTCCCGCAGAGTGGGGGGAACTGCAAGACTGCCTGCGAAAACTGAAGCTTACTTTGGCGGATATAAAAAAGGCCGGTGGCAACGAATCGCCTATACCAAAAAAATTTGACGACGTATTATATCCCTGCGGGTGGAGGGAGATCAGGATAAGCGGCGATCTGATTGTGAAAAAATATCCCAGGCAGACAGCCCAGCGAAGAGGACGTTTTGCAAACGAGCCTTATGAGATTGAGACAATTGAGGGATATATTGACGGACACAATATAGATTTTTTAAAGAACAGAGTCGCCTTTGACCTTGAGTGGAACAGCAAAGACCAGACATTCGACCGGGATTTGCTGGCGATGAGGACTTATTTTGACTGCGGTTTGATTGATGTTGGCGTTATTGTGACTAGGACAGAAGCGCTTAACGACATTTTTAAAGGAGAAAAGGATGATAGCGGTCAACCGTTAATAAAAAAATACGGAGCAAGTACCACATGGATGGGTAAACTGCGTTACAGACTGGATTCACGCCGTAATGGGGGCTGTCCCATTCTGGCTGTAGGAATCGGAAAGGAATGTGTTGAAGAATATGGCAGATTTAGCGAGTACTATAGAAGACTTAATGAAATTCACGAAGGAGAAAAAATATAATACGATTTATGCGGATCCGCCGTGGCAGTTTCAAAACAGAACAGGAAAGGTGGCACCGGAGCATAAACGTTTGACCAGGTATGAGACAATGACGATTTCGGATATCAAAGCGCTGCCGGTTTCGGATATTACAGGCGATAAAGCTCATTTATACTTGTGGGTGCCGAATGCTCTGCTCCCGGACGGACTTGAGGTTATGGACGCCTGGGGCTTTGAATACAAGGGGAATCTTGTATGGGAAAAGGTGAGGAAAGACGGAGGCCCTGACGGCAGAGGGGTTGGATTTTATTTCAGGAATGTTACGGAATTGATTTTATTCGGGATCAAAAAAAAGAGCGCGCCCAACAGAACGCTGCAGGCGGCACGCTCCCAGGTTAATATCATCAGGGCAATGAAACGGGAACACAGCCGTAAGCCCGACGAGATCATCCCTATTATTGAAGCATGCAGCCAGGGGCCAAGAATTGAACTTTTTGCCAGAGGAACGCGGGAGGGCTGGGATATGTGGGGCAATCAGGCCACTGCCGACTACGAACCCACATGGGACACTTATTCAAATCACACGGTGGCGTGTGCAGAGTAGGATAGGGAGGACTTTCTTTTTTACAGGAGCTCTCTTTTCAGGTGCAAAAGCGCAGACAGGAGCCATTATGAATCAAGAAAAAATAACCAAGAAAAATCTGATCTTTTTCCCTCTGGGAACCATGGGAAGGGATGCGGTATACAGCCTGATCAACAGCTATCTGCTGACCTTCGTGCTCTTTACCCATTCGCTGGACGCGGCGCAGCTTACGGCCATCACCGGGATCATGATTGCGGCCCGGGCTTTTGATGCCCTCAACGACCCGGTGATGGGAAATATGATCGAGAGAACCCGTTCCCGGTTCGGAAAGTTTAAGCCCTGGCTGGCGGCAGGAGGAGTGTCAACCTCGGTTGTGATTTTTTTGCTGTTTAATGTCCGTCTCCAGGGGTGGCCTTTTGTGTGGTTCTTTGCACTGATGTATTTTGCTTTCAGCATTACCTATACCATGAGCGATATTTCCTATTGGGGTATGATTCCGGCCCTTGGATCGGATACGGACGCACGGAATCGTTTTACCTCCAGAACCACATTGTTTGCGGGAATCGGAGGCACGCTGGCCGCCATTTTAATTCCTCTGTTCACCACCGGGGCCGGAGCCCTGGGAGGCAGCACCGCGGCAGCCTACGGGAGAGTGGCGCTGATTATCGCCATACTTGCCCCGCTGTTTATCCTGTTTACCCTGCTGGGGGTAAGGGAACGTCGGGAGGTGAATACGGCGGCGAAGAGGGAGAGGTTTTCTTTCAAGCAGATCATAAAAACCATTGCCCGGAATGATCAGCTGGTGTGGGTGGCGGTAATTTTTCTGGTGCAGCAGGTGGGGAACGGGCTGGTAATCGGAGGCATCGGCTCCACTTACATCTATTTTACCTTCGGTTACAACGGCGGTCTGTACTCTCTGTTTAACACGGTGGGGATGCTGGCTACAGGGGTTCTGATGATTTTTTATCCCTTGATTTCCAGGCATATCCACCGCAAGAGGCTGATGGGAATCATGGCGGTGATTTCCGTGGCGGGATATGGAATGATGCTGGCCTCGCTTTTGACCCCGGAGGCCAACATGGTAAGGTTCTGGATTCTGGTTCTGGGGTATATGTTTTCCAATTTCGGGCAGTACGGCTTTTATTTGATCATGATGATTTCCATTATGAATACGGTGGAATACAATGAATACAAATTCGGCACCAGAGAGGAGGGAATCATCACCTCCCTGCGGCCTTTTATCACCAAGATGAGCTCCGCGCTGATCGTGGCCATTACCTCCGTCATCTATCTGATCTTTGGGGTTACCGGTTACACCAACCGGATCTCCGATTTGGAGCAGCGCTGCGCCCAGGGGCTGATCTCCGAGGAGCAAAAGCTTACGGAAATATCGGGAGTGATTTTCGGATCCACAGGAGGGCAGTACGAGGGCGTTACCCTGGGGCAGAGCCTGGGGCTTTTGTTTGCCATGACGGTGCTGCCCTGCGCCCTGATGCTGGTTTCCTATTTCCTGTACAAGAAGAAATATAAGCTGGACGAGGAGGAGTATGACAGGATTTGCGCGGAGCTTGCGAAGAAGCAGGGGAAGGGAGAGGTTATTTATGGGGAAAAAGGAGCAATGGATCACTTATGACAGCACGGTGGGGGAATTATACCATAGTCCGGTAGGGCATGACGTGCTGGCAAGGATATTGCTGCAGCTTGGGATCCCGGAGAGGGCGATCACCAGCAGGGTGGTTTCCACGCTGAGACTGCGCACCATTGCCAATCTGACGAAAAAGAAGCTGGGGATGGATTTTTTTGACGCTCTTTTAAATCTGGTGGACGCAGAAGAGGACGAGCCTGTGGCCTCTAAGGGAAGGATTAGGCCCAAGTGGTGGAAGGAAGCGGTGTTTTATCAGATTTATCCCAGAAGTTTTTGCGACGGCAACGGGGATGGGATCGGCGATCTGACGGGGATCATCAGCAAGCTGGACTATTTGCAGAGGCTGGGGGCGGACGCTCTCTGGCTCTCTCCTATTTATGATTCCCCCAATGACGACAACGGTTATGACATCCGGGATTATGACAAGATTATGGAAGAGTTCGGCACCATGGAGGATTTTGACCGTCTGTTGTCGGAGGTACACAAACGGGGAATGCGGCTGATCATGGATTTGGTGGTCAACCACACTTCTGACGAGCATGAGTGGTACAGGCAGGCCAGGCAGCCGGGTTCGCCCTATCGGGATTATTACTTTTTTCAGAAGGATGACGGCAGCCACACGCCGCCCAACAACTGGACTTCCTTTTTTTCCGGGCCGGCATGGAACTATGAGGAGGAGTTAGGCAGTTGGGCGCTCCATCTTTTTTCCAAGAAACAGATGGACTTAAACTGGGACAATCCCAAAGTGCGGGAAGAGGTCATTGCCATGGTAAAAAGATGGCTTGCCCGGGGTGTGGACGGATTTCGTATGGATGTGATCAACTACATTTCCAAGGAGGAAGGGCTTCCCCAGGGCAATGAGGTGATCGGAAATCTGATGGGGTATTTCGGGATTGAACATTATTTTTACGGGCCCAGGCTTCATCAGTATTTAAGGGAGATCCGGGAAAAAGCATTCGAGCCTTATCAGGCTTTTTCCGTGGGGGAGACGCCGGGGCTTGGCATGAAAATGGCCCAGCTTGTGACCGGACAGGAACGCCGGGAGCTGGATATGATCTTTTCCTTTGACCATTTGGAGACGCCGGGGCACGTGCGGTTTGAGGATTACGAATATGATCTGAATTATTTCCGGGACTATATGATTGACTGGATGGAGCACTACGGTAATAACTGCTGGATGTCCCTTTTTTATAATAACCATGACAACCCCAGGATGATCAGCAAGATCACCGGGGACGCTTCCCGCCATAGCGACCTGGCAAAGCTTTTGGCTCTGATGCAGCTTACCCTGAAAGGGACGCCCTTTCTTTTCCAGGGGGACGAGATGGGGCTTGCCAATTATGAGTTTACGTCCATGGAACAGATCACGGACGTGGAAGCTAAGGGATATTTTGCGGAGCATATCCGAAAGGAACCGGAAGAACAGGTATTTGCCCGCATTCTTGCGGGAACCAGGGAACATGCCAGAGTACCCCTTCCCTGGAATAAAAAGGTGCCGCCCTGCTATGAGGGACTGAGCCAGGAGCCCAGGAGGGAGGTAATGGAGGCCTACCGGAGGCTGATTTGCCTGCGGCATAGGGAGAAAGCCTTTGTGTACGGCTCTTTTCGTGTGCTTTCCCGGAAAAAGAACCGGTTTGTGTACGCCAGGGCCCTTAAGGGGCGGGTCTATGTGATGGACTGTAATTTAGGCTCCGGGCCTTGCCGTGGGTTTAACCTGAAAGGACAGTGGAAGGTGGTCTATGATACCAGGTGGGACAAAGGGAAAGAGAGGGCGGTAAATGCGAAGGTGCTTGAGGGGTATGAGGCGAGGATTTTACGGCTTGTCAGATAGGCAGATTTTGCGTGTTATATTTTCCTGATAGGAAGAGGTTCCAAAATTTTTGCTTTTTTCCTGCTATTTTTTGTTTAAACCGTTTCTTGCAAAGGGAGAAAAACAGTGTTAAGTTTAGAAAAAAGAGGGTAAGGGAGGAAACCATAGATGTCTTATCATTATTTATTAGATTTAGCGCTGATTCTTTTGAGTACGAAGCTGTTTGGAATTTTTACAGGCAAGTTCCAGATGCCCAGGGTAGTGGGAGCCCTGCTGGCCGGGCTTGTGCTGGGGCCGGCCATGCTCAATATTTTGTCGGAAACAGAGTTCCTGTCAAGGCTCAGCGAGCTGGGAGTGATTGTGATTCTCTTTACCGCCGGTATGGGTACTGACCTGCGGGAACTGAAAAGCGCCGGAAAGTCAGGCTTTCTGGTGGCGCTGTGCGGCGTGCTTGTGCCGATGGCTATGGGCGCGGGCTTTGGTTATCTTGCCGGGCGCGTTGGCTGGCTTACGGACAACACCCTTTTGGAAAATATTTTCCTGGGCACGGTTCTTACCGCCACTTCCGTGAGTATTACCGTGGAGACATTAAGGGAGTTGGGATGCTTGGACACCCGGGTGGGCAGCACCATCTTAGCCGCCGCCCTGATTGATGATGTGCTTGGCCTGGTGGCGCTGACGGTGGTAGCCAGCATGGCCGGGGACGGCAGCGGACTGCTTCTGGTGCTTCTGAAGATTGTCCTGTTTTTTGTCTTTGCATTTGTGGCGGCATTTGGAGGGATTTTTATTTTCCGCTGGCTGATCAACCACGCACACCAGAAAAATCTCAGGAGATACCCGGTGTTTGCTTTCGTAATTTGCCTGCTGCTGGCTTACTGCGCGGAGGAGTTTTTCGGCGTTGCGGACATTATCGGCGCTTTTGTGGCCGGACTGGTGGTGGCATGCACCTCTAAAGCCGATTATATCCGCTCCAAATTCGAGCCCCTAAGCTATCTGCTTCTGACGCCGGTGTTCTTTGCCGGGATCGGCATCAAGGTAGAACTTCCCCAGCTTACAGGAAGCCTTGTGGTGTTCTCGCTGTTGCTGCTGACAGTGGCTATTTTGTCAAAAATCATTGGCTGCGGACTGGGAGCTAAGGTGTGCGGTTATAATACGGCGGAGTGTATCCAGGTGGGGATCGGGATGGCCTGCCGTGGCGAGGTGGCCCTGATCGTGGCCAACCGCGGGCTGTCCATGGGGATTCTCAGCCAGGCGATGATGACGCCGATTGTGATTACAGTGGTGGGCTGCGCGGTGCTGACACCGCTTCTGCTGAAGCTGGCTTTCAGCGGCCATTCCAGGCAGGGGAGCGATCAGAGCGTTCTTGCCGACCGGTATCACAGGGCGGAAAAGCTGGAGCAGGTATCGGATGAGCTGTTGAGTAAGAAGGCCCAGTGAAAACGGGCGGTTTGACAGGCACTGGAAAGACCGGGAGGATGAAGCCCGCTGCGGATGCGGCCCGGTGGGGGATAAAGCCCCCAAAAGGCAGGAGAGATAAGGGTGAAGATACTAATAACAGGTTTTGATGCTTTTGGGGGAGAGAAGATCAATCCTTCCATTGAAACGGTAAAAAGGCTGCCGGATGTGATTGCAGGCGCAGAGATGATCCGGCTGGAGATCCCCACGGTGCGCTATAAGTCCCTTGATGCGGTGGAAAAAGCCATAGAGAAATATGATCCTGACGTGATCCTCTCCATTGGACAGGCAGGGGGGAGGGCAGATATCTCCGTGGAACGTATCGGGATCAATGTGGATGACTTCCGGATTCCGGACAACGAGAGGAATCAGGCGGTGGATGAGCCTATCTGCCCCCAGGGGCCGGACGCTTATTTTGTTAAGGTGCCTGTCAAAGCCATGGCAGCCAGGATCCGGGAGAGGAATATTCCGGCCAGTGTTTCCAATACGGCGGGTACCTTTGTGTGCAACCATGTGATCTATGGAGTATGCCACATGATCGCCCAAAGGTACCCCAAAAAGCGCAGTGGGTTTATCCACATTCCTTATCTGCCGGAGCAGACGCTGGACAAAAGGAACATGCCCTCCATGTCCCAGGAAATGATGGTGGAGGCGGTGACGGCAGCTATCGAGGCGATTGTGGAAAGCGAGGACCCTGGCTTAATATCAGCGGCAAAAGCGCTGATAGCATCGAAATAAGCAGAGCCACTGGATATAGAGGGTAAGACCGCTTTCAAAGGCGGAAGGCAGCCCTGCCAGTTTTAAGGCAGTGGCTGCCTGTTTTTTGGTAAGCAGTCCCTGTCTGCCCCACATTCCGTACCTCATGGAGTGCTCAATGAATTTTCGGAAGGCCGGAAGGCTGTTAAGAGGAAGATCAGGAACGGATTTCCTTTTCAGGTGCAGCAGGACAGAATCCACACAGGGCATGGGGTGAAAGTCTTCCCTGCGGAAATGATAAAGGATTTCCGGCTCCCAGCTTACCTTGAGAAGGAGAGAATTGACATTTTCTCTGGGAAGCCCTGCAAACCGTTTCGCAGCCCCCTTTTCCATGATCAGCCAGATCTCCGAGGGAGGATTGGGAGCCTGGGTGAGCTTCTCCATGATCTGGCTGGTGATAAAGTAGGGAATGTTGGAAAAGACCTTATAGCTGCCTTTGGCAGGCAGAGGGTACTTTAGGAAATCCCCATAGATAAGACATAAATTATCCAGATGGGACAGCTTTGCCTGCGCGTATTCATAGAGTTTCCGATCCAGTTCGATGGAATCCAAATGGCCGCATCTTTGGCACAGCGCCTGGGTGAGATGGCCCTTTCCTGTGCCGATCTCCACTATGGTATCGTTATGGTTTATGCTGCTGAGATTAAGTATTTTTTGGATCAGCGCCCTGCGGGTGAGGAAATTTTGGGAATTGCCAAGATGCTTACGGTAGTCCTGGTTTTTCTGAATGTTCTTTTGCATGGTATGCCTCCTTCATGTCGTGGTATTGTGGCGAAAAGCTTAAATTGGGACAGGAAGGCAATAAAAAAGCAGGACATACTCCAAAGAGCTGCTCTAAGGGAGCAACTCTGCAAACGAGTTTTCCTGCTATAAAAATACATTAGGGATTTCGAGACAAAAGGTCGGCCAGACAGTAACAGTTCACCGAATAATACCGGATCAGCGGCCCGGTCAGGCTGTTTTGACGCTTACTCTATTTATTTGCACACAAAAAAGAACCCATTTGCCGTGAGTCTATGAAACTGCTTTTTATTGCCCGTTCATGCGGGTACGTGCGCAATAAATGAAAGTACTCATGTGTAAGCCACCTTTGTTTTTGGAGAACGGCGAATAGATTTGCCGAATCATGTTTCATGTTTTTTAGCGTACCATATTTCAAATGAAAAGTCTATTAAAAATCAATAAAAATTATGATTTAAAATTTTGTGATTTTTCAAACCGTCTCATTGTCAATCCCCCATTTCATGAGTTATGCTTATAATAAATGTCACAGGAAAAGTATGATAATATTTCTGCCAGAGCAAAGGAGGCGCAAGACTATGGCAAATGAAGAGAAAAAAGATTTTAACGCAATGCTGAAGGATTCTAAGGATATGCCCAAGTTTCAGATTATCACAGACAAAAAAAGCATAGAGAAATACGGCGGGAACAGGATGTATTTTGCGCCTCCAGCCGACTACGACAGGGTGATGCGTCTTGTGCCCTTTGGGAAGCTCCTTACGGTAGGAGAAATCAGGGATTACTTTGCAAGGGAAAGCGGGGCGGATTTTACGGAGCCCATCACGGCAGGAATCTTCGTCTCCATTGCCGCCTGGGCAAGCGATCAGAGGGAAACGGATAAAACGCCTTACTGGCGAATCCTGAAAGCAAAGGGGGAATTGAATCCCAAATACCCCGGAGGCGTGATGGCCCAAAAGGAAATGCTGGAAAAGGAGGGGCACACCGTGGTCCAAAGGGGCAGGACGAATATAAGGTATTATGTTAAGGATTATGAGCGGTCGTTATTTGAGTTGATTTGATGTTTCATTAAGGCTGCCGCCCCAGGCTCAAGGCAGCAGGATACAAAAGTCCGTATATTTTTTCCCGTCACTTTTTACGCTGATTTGTCCTTTGTGCTTTTTTACAATCGATTCCGCGATGGAAAGCCCCAGGCCGCAGCCGCCGGACTGCCGGCTCCTGGAACTGTCAATTCTGTAGAAACGCTCAAAAATATGTTTCTGATCTTTCATTTCTATTCCGTTCCCGGTATTGTGGACCAGGAGCTGCTTTTTTTCTGCAGACCGGGTAAGGGATATGGTTATAACCCCTTTGGCATCTGAATATTTGAACGCATTGTCCAAAAGAATCGTGACAAGCTGTTTTATATTTTCCTCGTTCCCGTATAAGGACAGGCCGTCAGTAATATTCCAGGAGTATTTTTTTTCATATTCATAAGCAAGGCTTTCAAAGGAAAGGGCGGTTTTCCTTACAGCCTTGCTTAGGTCGAAGCTTTGGAAGGCGTTTTTTTCGGTTCCGGAATCCAAACGTGCCAGATCAAGAAGGCTGTTGATCAGGAGCTTCATCCGGCTGCTCTGTTCAAGGATATAATTCAGCCATTTATTATCGGGCAGAGTGTTTTCCAGTACTTCTGCGTTCGTTGTAATGATTGTTAAAGGAGTCTTTAATTCATGGGAGGCGTCGGCAATAAACTGTTTCTGTCTGTCAAAGGCCAATTGTACTGGCTTTGCAATCCATCGCGAGAGGAAAATAACCGGTATCAGAATAATCATCATCCCGGCAAGTCCGACCCACAGACATATTCTCCAAAGCTGCATGGACATTTCCCGTTCCGGTCCATAGTCAAGGAAATAGACAGAGATACCTTCTTCCGAAGGAATATACAGATAGAGATAGCCGGAGATTCTGCCCTTGTCTTTCGGTTTTTTCAAAATAGTATCAGCCAGAGTAAGCAGTCCCTCCTCCGACAGGTTTGGATTGTTGTTTGTGGAAATTTCTCTGACCTTGCCGGCGCGGTTATAAAGGACAGAAAAAATCCGCATATCGTTAAACCAGTCATTTGGCCGGCGTCCTGCCGTAAATGGAGGAATTTCATCAGGAGCAGGTTTTTCTTCTACGGTATCGTGTTCTCCGGGGCGGGGTCTGGGGATGTTCTTGTTTTGGACATATTCCGACAACAGGTCAAAGCCCCGCTTCTGGCTGGTGGCTGTCATGGAAAGATTCAGTATCAGCAGAATTAAAAGAAAAATAAAGCCGATACATGACATGGTCAGCAGGATGAATCTGTGCTGCAGCTTTTTAATCATTGTTTGCCTCCAATTGGTATCCCACCCCGCGGATTGTCCTGATTTGTGTCCGGGCTCCCAGAAAAGCTATTTTTTGTCTGAGAAACGAAATATAAACCTCAATATTATTGTATTCCGCATTGCTCTCCAGCCCCCAGATTTTTTCAATCAGAAGGTCTTTGGGCATAATCCGGCCCGCGTTATTTAAGAGCAGCTCCATGAGACGGGATTCCTTTAAACCGAGCTTTAGGGAATCAGAACCGCGGGAAAGCTCCATGGTGCTTTTGTTAAAAGACAAATCTCCACAGGAGAGAACCTCGTCATTATAGGATGCGCCGCGCCGGGAAAGGGCGCGGATTCTGGCCAACAGCTCGCCTGTGGAAAAAGGCTTTGCGAGATAATCGTCACTCCCTGCATCCAGACCTGCAATGATGTCGGATACCTCGGATTTCGCGGTGAGTATGATTACCGGGGTTGTAATATGCTCTCTGCGGAGGGCCTTCAGCACAGACAGTCCGTCAATGCCGGGCAGCATAAGATCCAGGAGAATCAGATCATAGATTTTGGAGCGTGCATATTCCAGGCCCTGGCTTCCATGATAAACGGCGTCCACCTGGTAACGGTTCTGTCTTAAAATTTCTGTCAGGGCGTCTGCCAACTGCTTTTCGTCTTCCACCACTAATATTCTCATTGTTCCATTCCCTTCCCGTCTTCCTTTAGCTTGCAAATATATAGTATAGCATAAACCTTGAATGAAAATTGAAAAGTGCTGCGGCTTCACAATTTTTTCATGATTTTTCAAGATTATTTTAAGGATTGCATTTTATATTCATGAAGTGTAGTGCTTAATGCCAGAGTGGAGGAAGACCGGGAAACTATGAAAATTTTGAGGAAAAAAGAAAAGCCGACAGAGGAAAAAGGAAAAGGCAGGAAAAAAACATTGATTTTCCTGTCAGCAGCAGGCGTATTTATCATTGGGGTAAGCGTCGGGATTTTCTTTTTGATGAAGCCCCGGGATAAGGAAAGAAATATGGATATGCCTCCTGCCATGGGCAATCCGGGGGAAGGAGTCGCAGCGGCAAGCGGCCTGACCGCAGTGGCGATGCTGGATGAGGCCTGGGAGCTGGGTTTCCTTCAAACAGCATTGTACGTTGAAGAAAGCTATCTTTCCATGGGTGATGAGGTAGAGAAGGGAACCGCTGTTTTTAAGGTTTCTGACAAGACGCTGGAAAAAGCCAGGAAAGAACTGGAGGATGCGGTGACGGAGGCTGAACTGGCTTACAGGCAGGGAATCATAGACTATGAAGCCGGGGTAATCGATGCCCGGGTAATAAACGAGAATGCGGCGGTAAGTAAGAAATACAGCCAGGCACAATACGACAGTGAAACAGCCGGGGCTGCGAAAACGGTCAAAGAATTGGAAGAGCAGGTAAAGGAAGCAAGGGAACTTGTGGAGGAGTATACGAAGTCGGTAAATGAGGACTATTACAGGACTTATTATGAGATAGATGAACTTTACCAGACATATTATGAACATTTCAGCCTGCTCATGGAAACCTATGAAAAATGGGATATAGAAGAGAAAGAGAGCCTTTACGGAAATCCTGTTTCAAGTCTGGGGGACGCTTCGGAGGGCGGTTCTGGGATGGGAGGAGGGTACAGTGAGGAGGAGACTCTTCTGTCCGTCTACACTCTGTTGGATGAGATGGTGACACAGGAAGGGGAAAAATATGAAACAGCGCTCAGTAACTACGAGACCGCCAAAAGAACAGCGCAGGCAGGACTGGAAAAAGCCCAAAGCAACCTGGCCTCTTTGGAGGCGGAGCTTGTGACAGCCCGGACAGAATATGAAAAGCAGTTGATTGCCTGCAAATCAGATTATGAAATTACTCTGGCGGAAAGCGATAATGCGCAGGCAGTGTATGAGGTGACTTTGGAGAGTCTGGAAGAGACTCTTTCCGCTTTGAAGAATGAGAAAGAAGATGCGGCAGAAAACCTTGCCCTTTTTGAGGAAGTGATTGGGGACGGGTATTTTTATACCCAGAGCGCAGGAACGATTGTGATGAGCGGTGTCAGAAAGGACAGTTATCTGTCGGGGGAAAGTCTGGTGATTGCCTACAGTAATCCTGAAAAGGTTTCTGTGACGGCGAGCGTGGATCAAAGCGATATTGCCGGAATTTCCATAGGGGATGAGGTTTATGTTGTAATCAGTGAATATGGGAACTATCAGGGAAAAGTGACCATGATGAATCCCGTCACGCAGGCGCAGAGCCGCTCGTCAGTTACTTATCAGGTTACGGTAACGCTGGAAGGGGATGTAAGTTCACTGGATTCCAATCTTACGGCCTATGTATATTTTGGAATGTCCGATGAGATGATGCAGGAAATGCAAAATAGGCCGCAGGACGGAATTGGATTGGAAGGGACAAAAGGCGTTCCGGAAACGGAGGGCAGGCCGCAGACTGGTGACCATGCTCCTTTGGGGAACGGGAGAAAGGAAGACGGACAATGAAGGAAAGATGGAAAAAAGACAAACAGTTCCGCAGAAGCTGTATTTTTGCCGGTCTTGCTTTTGTTATTCTGCTGGGAGCCTGTGTGTATACGTTGTTTATTCAGCCCAATTTAAGCACGGAAACTTATGTTTACAAGGAAGAAACGGTTGTCAGGGGTGATTTGATTCTCGGAATCATGGAAAGCGGCAATTTGTCATTAGGGGAAAGCTCCGTTATGTACGAACTGGATTTGGAGCCGGATGACGAGGAGGAGGACGAAGAAGATGAGGAAGACGACGGGGAGAGCACTCAGAAATATCTCAAGATCGAAGAGGTATATGCGGTCAGCGGACAGCGCATTTCAGAGGGGGATGTTCTTTTTAAGCTGAGGGAAGACAGCGTGGATGCTGTAGAAAAAAAATTGGAGTCGGCTCTTACGGAAGCAAAGATTGCCCTGTCAAACGCACAGACGGAATATAACATTTCCATGCTGAGCGCCAAAAGCATCTATGACAGCAGCGTAAAGGAAGGAAGCCGCGCCGCGGCCGATTATCAGGCGGCGATTACCGCAGGCAGGGAGAGGATCAAGGGTTTGGAGGGGGAAGTTAAGTTATTGGAACTGGAAATTGCCCTGGCGCAGGAAAAACTTGCAGACGAGGAACTGTTGGACTCCTATGAGGAAGTAAAGGCGACATATACCAGCTCAAAGAATAAATACGAGGAAACGGATCTGCATAATTCCACGGCGTATACCAGCAACCTTTCGGATTACCAGCAGGCAAAGAGTCAGTTGGAGTCTCTGGAAGAGGAATTGCAGGGATACAGGGATACGATTACGGATAATCAGGCGGAAATTGAAAAAAAGCAAAAGGAGATAGAAGAAGCGGCGGCATTGCAGGCGCTGTACAACCAGAAAGCGGAAAATGATTATCAATCCGCATCCTTGTCAGGGGAGCTGGCAAAGGAGATTTATGATTACTCCGTGGATTCCCTGTCTGATTCGGTTAATAAGGCGCAGAACGAGCTGGATGAAATTCAGGCAAAAATGGATGCGTTCCAGGCTTTTGCCGGGGAGGATAACCTGATTTATGCGCCGGAGGACGGGCTGGTCACCGGAGTTTTTTGTGAGGCAGGGGATAAGCTGACGGACATAAAGGCAATGCTTACTTATGCGAAAGAGGATGAATATACGGTGAATATTGATGTATCGGAGGAGGACGTTGCGGCAATTTCCGTGGGAGAGCGTGTGGAACTTTCCTTCAGCGCTTATCCGGAACAGGCGTGGGAAGGAGTGATTACCAGTATTACCACTACATCTACATCAGAACATGCGTCTACCATAAGCTATCCGGTGACAATTCTGGTGAAGGGAGACACAACATTACTGTATGGAGGGATGGCTGCTGACGTTACTTTTGTAACAGAGTCGGCGGAGGATGTGCTTTATGTCTCGAAAAAAGCGGTATTTGAGGAAGAGGGTCACAGCTATGTGTATAAAAAGGATGCCAATGGAAACAGGGTAAAAACACAGGTAGAAACAGGCTTTTCCGACACGGCTTCCATTGAGGTCATAAGCGGGCTGGAAGAGGGCGATGTCGTATATATTGAGAGCGTCATGAAGGTAACTTCGGAAAAGACGGGTAAAGAAGGATGAAATATATGAGGTTTATAAAAGAAAAAAAGCGAACAGTGCAGAGGATTATCCTGCTCTTGCTTTTTATAATGATTGGGGCAGCCATTATTACCGTTATGTCATTTCCTAAAGAGGACAAAACGCTCTACAGAGAATTTCAGGTAATAAAAGGGAATCTGGCAAGAGGAGTTACGGAAAGCGGGAGTGTGGATGTGGGCACTGCCATACAGGCCTTTGATCTGGATATCAGCGAGTTTACAGGCAGTGGAAATTATACTTTCGGCATGGGCGGTCAGGGCGGCGACATGATGACGGGTATGATGCCGGAAGCGTCGGATTCAGGGAGTGCGTCGGACAGACAGTTGGAAATTGAGCAGGTATACGTGGAGGCAGGGCAGGAGATAGAATCAGGAACGCCGATTTTAAAGCTGACCCGGGAAAGCGTGGAGGGAATCCGCACAGAGCTTTCCCAGGATGTGACGGAAGCAGAGCTTGTCTACCAACAGGCGCTTACTTCGCAAAAGCAGACGGAAGCGGATGCACAGGGGGAATACAAGCTAAACGCCCTTTATGCCGGCTATTCTCAGGCGGAGTATGATGAAACGGTTTCCACCCTTACGCAGGCGGTGGAAAAGGCGCAGGAAGACCTTACAGAGACGGAAGAGGAACTGTCAGATGCACAGCAGGAGCTTACGGAGAAAGAGGCTCTTCTTGCGGAGGAAAAAAAGGTGCTGGAGAACGCCCTTTTCACTGCAAAGGGAACGGATAAGGAAAATGCGCTTTACTGGTGGGTTATCGCACAGCAGACTGCCGGTGAAGCACAGAAAATGGCAGATACTCTGGAGGATGAGATCAGGCAGCTTGAGAAGGATATTGAGGATTACAGAGAGAAAAAGACAGAAAATGAAACGGCCCTCGCCCTGGCGCAGAAGGAATTAGAAAGTGGAGAGATTACCGCCAGAGGGGAACTGGACAAGAGAAAATATAATGCAGAAAACGCTCAGGAAATTTATGATGTTGCTGTGGAGCAAAGCGCCTTCGAAACGGAAACGGCAAGAGAGGATTATGAGGAAGCAGTGGGGAAGCTGGAGGAATTTGACTCTGTCATTGTAGAGCAGGTTATTTCGGCAGATCATTCCGGTGTGGTTACGGAGGTTTATGTGGCGGCGGGGAATTACCTGAACGGGAACATGGATCTGATCAGCCTGAATAACTACGATGAGGTGACAATTACATTGTCTGTAGAGGAAGATGATCTGGAGGCGGCAGCTCTTGGAAATACGGCGAACGTGACAATGGCAGCTTTTGAGGATGAGGTGTTTACAGCAACGGTAACCGAAATCGGGGATGCGGAAATAGACAGCAATACCAACAAGACCATGTACGCGGTAACGGTAACCGTGCAAAATACCGGCAATGTTTTGTATCAGGACATGACGGCAGAAGTGACTTTTGTTACGGATGAGGTATCTGAGGTACTTTATATCCCGGTCAGGGCGGTAACACAGGAGAATGGGGCAGACTACGCCAAAGTAAGGGAGGAAGACGGGACAATCGTCAGAAAAAAGGTGACTACCGGTTTTACAGACGGAATTAATATAGAAATAAAGGAAGGGCTTTGTGAAGGAGAAACCGTATTGACAGAAAGTAAGGTGAAGATATGAGATTATCTGAAATCAGTCGTCTGGTGTGGCTGAACCTTGTACAAAATAAATTTAAGGTGTTTCTTACCTCAACCGGTATCATTGTGGGTTCTGCAACGATCATGCTTGTCATTGCCATAGGGACAGGAGGAAAGCTGGAGGTTGCGGAGCAGTTTAAAAATTTGAATGCCGGTTCCATAGACATTTCCTATGAGTATAACGGAAGCGGTTTTACGGGAGGGATTCCGGGAGGAGGAATGCCTGGGGGAGGGATGCCCGGAGGCGGAACAGGAGGCGGTCTGCCTGGCGGTGATATGGGAGGTGACTTTCCCCCTTTTGGCGGCATGGAAAACCAGATGAATACGACAAAAATAACTTTGTCTCAGGAAGATGCGGATAACCTAAAGGAGAGCATTCCTGAAATAGCAAGCGCCACTATTTCCTATACCACAAGACAGGAGGCGGAAGGCGGCAGCATGGACGAGAGCGATTCCTATACGATTGCGGGCGTAAAAGAGAATTATGCAGACATCAGCAATCTTGAGATGGCAATCGGCGCATTCCTTACAGAGGATAATGATACTTATAAGGAGAGGACCTGCGTCCTGGGCTGCAGTGTGGCAAAGGAAATGTTTGACAGTGTTTTGGAGGCCTATGATTCCTCTGTTTATATCGACAACCGTTCTTATGTAGTGAGCGGCGTACTTATGGAAATGGGAACAGTGGCGTCAGGCATCAGTCCGGATGAGGCGATTTTTATTCCTTATGAAACGGGAATTAAGTACCTTACCGGTAAAGATGTAAGCCCTGCAATTACCGTGGTGGCGGAAGAGGTAAATGATGTGGAAAGCGTTATGGAACAGGTAGCGGCCGTGCTTGCAGAAGCTTATGGGGAAAATATAGAATTTACCATTTCCGATGCGGGAAGCAAAATGGAGGCGGCCTCGAAGTCTGGCGAAACGCTGACCCTTCTTCTGCTGGCTATGGCAGCCATTGTATTTATCGTTGGGGGAATCGGAATCATGAATGTATTGTTTGTTTCCGTAAAGGAACGCACTAATGAAATCGGTATTCTGAAAGCAATCGGGTGCGATGAGAAGGATATTCTGACAGAATTTCTGCTGGAGGCCAGTTGTATCAGCTTTGTGGGAGCTGTTTTGGGGGTGTTGGCAGCTCTGGGCATCACGCCGGTCATAGAAGGATTTTCCGTGCGGGTGGAACTTTCTTTGGGCGGCGGTGTCTTATCCTTACTGTTTGGCGTGCTGACAGGAACCGTTTTCGGGTTTTATCCGGCGCTTAAAGCATCACGGCTGATCCCGGTAGTTGCATTGAACCATGAGTGATGAAAGGCTGGGAGGCATAAATGAGCGAAAGCAGAATCATAGATATGAAACAGATTAATAAAGGGTATATGCTTGGGGCGGAAAGGGTTCCGGTACTTAAGAACGTGGATTTTGGGGTGGAGAAAGGGGAATTCGTGGCGATTTTGGGACCGTCGGGTTCCGGCAAGACAACCCTTATGAATATCATCGGCTGTATGGATGTGGCGGATTCGGGAGAATATTATCTGGATGGACAGCCCATACACAGTATGACAGAAAAGCAGATGGGAACGGTACGCAATAAGGAGATTGGATTTATTTTCCAGAATTATCAGCTGATCCCGACTTACGATATTTTGCAGAATATTATTATGCCCCTGGTAGTCCGCGGCATGACAACGAAAGAGGCTGAAGAAAAATGTCTGCCGGTCATTGAAATGCTGGGAATCGGGCACAGACTGGGGCATAAGCCTTCGGAGCTTTCAGGAGGGCAGAGGCAGAGGGTGTCGATTGCCCGGGCTCTTGTGGGAGAGCCGGCGCTGCTCCTTGCGGACGAACCTACCGGGGCACTGGATTCTGCCAGCGGTAAGGACGTGCTTGCTCTCTTCGGGCAGCTTCACGGGCTTGGGAATACCATTGTTATGATCACCCATGATTTAAACGTTGCAAAGGCAGCGGGAAGAATTGTACATATCATTGACGGATGCCTTGAGTGAGAGGAAGACGTTTTTCACTTCCCTGTTTTTGGGATCGGAGAGTCGGCCTATACAAGCTATGGCGAAATCTTTCTCACCGCGTAATGTTGTGGTAGAATCTTGCTCTTCTACTGCCAATGAGTTTTCTGGTATATCTTTTGTGATAACGCTTCCAGCTCCTATGACAGAACCGTCACCTATTGTTACACCCGGAAGAACAATAACACCTCCCCCTAACCAACAGCCATTCCCAATTTTTATTTGCAATGCATAGGTATGCCGGACTAACTCACCTGTTTCGGGATTCTGAACATATCTTTCCGCTAACTCAACAGGGTGTGTTGCTGTATAAAGCTGTATATTTGAAGCAATCAGCACATTATCTCCAATGATAACTCCTTTAGAATTTTTTCTTTTTCCTCTTTCTGTTCATATGCAAGGGCATTGTATTCCTGCAACAATTTTCTCGCATGGCTTTTAAAGTCCGGAAAGATTTTGTTATGACAGTTATAATCTTCTCCCG
>CAJTVL010000039.1 GCA_910579425.1 uncultured Lachnospiraceae bacterium
ACTGCCAACTCATTCAGACGCTGTAACATATCATGTACTTCATTCAAAGCACCTTCTGCTGTCTGCACCATGGAAATACCATCCTGTGCATTCAGGGAAGCCTGTGTAAGACCTCTTACCTGACGTCTCATCTTCTCGGACATAGCCAGACCTGCTGCATCATCTGCTGCACGGTTGATCTTGTAACCAGAAGATAACTTCTCTGTTGACTTAGCCTGAGTTTTGGTGGTCAGTCCTAACATTCTGTTAGAGTTCATTGCTGTAAGATTGTGTTGTACTACCATGATATATTCCTCCTTGAATTTAAGGCCGCTTCCTTGCGGCTCATTTTTTGCTGCAATAGTTCTTGCAAGTCGTACGCTCTTCCAAGAGCTATCACTTAAGTATAAGTTTAGATGTCATTGCGATATACAATTGACCTCTTACTTGTTTTATATATCGGATAAATCAAAAAATACTTTAGAGTTCTTTTAAAAATTTCTTATTTCAGATAATTTTATTTTTTTTGATCCATAAACTGTGATGAAACGACATTGCTGTTGCTCATGTTCTTATAATAACCATATGCCGCTTTTGAAGCCCTTTTTCCCTGGCCAAGCTGGCTTCTTTCTTTTTGGAAATGATCCTCAATCAGCTTTTTATTTCTGGCCTCCTGCGCCTGCACCGATACACTCTTTTCGGTAATCTGTGCAATTAGCTCCTGCATCTGCTTAATCTGCTCCTTATAGGCCTCCTTATTTTCGGCAAGCTGGTCTCGAATTCTCCCATACAAAGCCTCGAAGCCCTCATCCAATTCCGTCAATTTTTGAATCAATATATCTTTTTGATCCATATTGGCGTCTAACTCTTCCAGAGAAAAGTTCTTTTCCTTCAAGAGCTGCTCCTGAGCGTCATTATATTTCATAATCTCATCCAGGACTGCTGATTTTTTGCGAAGACTCTCCTCCAAGATTTCAAGATAGTTTCCCGTCATAATTGGCCTCTTTCCCGATTCATACGCATAACATTTTTCCATGTGTCACGGGTAGAACGCAGATGGTCATTCACCTCTTCCAATATTTTGACATCCTTTTTGGTGTTGGCTTCGATCAGGCGTTTATGGATATAAACATATATGTTTTCAAAGTCCTGGGCCACCGCATACTTCATATCAAGAGTGGTCCTGAGATAGTCTATAATATTCTCCACCTTAATAATATTTTTGTGGGCCCTGGCAATATCCTTCCGCTCCACGGCATCGATGGCTATGTTACAGAATTTAATCGCTCCTTCATAAAGCATCAATGTCAGTTCCGCAGGCGAAGCCGTCATAATTTTATTGTTATTATATTGTGCATAAGCATTTTGCATTGCCATATTTTTTCATCAGCCTCCTAACAAACTGGACACGGCGCTCATATTGGACTGCATTTTGGCAAGCGCCGTCTCCATCTTGCTGAATTTCCTATACCATTTATCCTCATATTCGTTCACCTTGGCTTCCATTTCTTTGATCTTACTGGTATAGCTGTCATAGTCAGATTTCATTTTCTTATCATCATAGAAATTGCCGAAAGAACGATACCCATCAACCGATTTGGACATATCCGTCATTTTTTCATACAGGCTTCTGCTGAGCTGTGAGAAAAAAGAGATCACGGTATCAGGATCATTGGATATCATACCCTTAAGTTTATCCGCCTCATTCATCGTATATTCATCATCCGGATCTCCGGCGATATGATAAGCATGCTTCTCATTGTCAGAGGACTGAAAATACCCTAAGGTCTCAATCCCAAAATCATACAGATACATGGTCTTTCCGTTTACATTAAAGCCTGAAGACATAATCGACTGCAAGGCGGAATTAACAGTCGAAAGATTATCATCCCGACGAAGCAGAGAGTCCTTCACTTTGCTCTCCCACTTTTCAATATCCTTTTCGGACATGGCTTCCTTTTCTTCGTCAGTAAGCGGTTCATATCCCTTTGCGCGATCCGCATTGTAAAGCTTATCCATCTCGTTGACGATGGCGTTGTATTCCTTCAGGAAATTTTTCACCATATCATAGATACCATCGGTATCCTGCTGTGTGGTTACGGTGATCACTTCCCCAGCCTTGGTGGTATCTAACGCTGTAATTGTCAACCCATTAATGTCAAAGGTATTACTGTTGCTGGTATACTCTGCCCCGTTTAAGGTTATCTTTGCGTCCTGTCCGGAGACCTTGGTGGCTGTTCCCGTTCCCTGAACTAACACGTTCCCTGTTGCCGGATCAACTACACTGGCGGCATACTGTGCCTTATCAACATACCTATTTTGAATCTCATTTTTAAGCTTGGCAGTTGCCGCTGCGGTTCCATCGGCCGCAATCTTAATATATCCATTGGTTCCGCTTATCTCGTCCTGCCGCGCTTTATAATCAGTAATATTTTTTTTCTGATCCGCCAAGGTCTGAGCGTCTGCCTTCTTTGCTTTTATTGCCTCTGACTTTTCATGTAAAGCCTGCAGCCCCTCCGCATAATTCGGATCCGATTCGGAATGGGTCTTTTTATAGTCATCAATTTCCTGGGTGACGGTTACCAGGTCTTTCTCATAATCGGAAACACTTTTCAGTGTTTCTCCTGCATCTGCATATTTTTTGTTAATATCGTCAATGCTCTTCTGCGCTGCGTCTATGGAGCTCTGGAGGCTGTTGTACTCATTCAGATATGCCTGGGTTCTGGAATCAATATCTTTCTGAATCATCTGATTTATTGTTTTTACGGCATCCGCATCATTGTCATAATACTTTGCATACAGGTTGTATTCCGCATAAGACTTATTATCCTCGCCTTCTCCGGAGCCTATCTTAGTCTGAAGCCCCAAAAGCTTCATCGCATCCGCGCCGGCCGCATTTGAAGCCGTAAAACTAAAATCGCCGGCTGCACCTGAGTCTGCCGCTGTAATATAGAATCTCTGCTGTTTCGCATCAAAGTTGGCATTTAAGCCAACCTCCTTAATCTGGTTAAGGACGTCGGATATTGTGGTGTCCTGATCTACTTTAATATCTACAGACTTTTCTCCGTTTTTCACCGTGAAAACACCGCCGCCTGCATAGGCCGGGTCAATCTCGGAAAGCTTGGTCAGCGCAGTAACTCCGCTCCCTTCGATCTTGCCGCCGGTCAAATAGCCGGACTTTGCAAGCTGATCCACCGTCATCGTCTGTACGCCGTTCATGGCATTCTCGCCGGTAATAATGCTCACGGCGTTACTATTGGAAACCTTAGTGGTCTTCTTACTGTATGCATCCGAAAAGCGCATATTAGCAATATACTTCGACTGAAGCCTTTTCAGCTTCGTATTTAATTCCTTCCAGATCTCCTGCTTCCAGTCAATCCTGGTCTGTTCTTTCTTCTTAACATCTACTTTTTTCCGTCTGGCTGCTACCAGCTCCTGGATGATGCTCTCCGTATCCATACCGGACATCATGCCTGTCATACGCATTGCCATATATCATCTACCTCCTAATCTTCTTTCCTTTTACTACTTGTATACGAGTGCATATTTGAATAAGTAATAATAAAGCTTTCCTTTCGGCATTACCCTTTCGCATCTACCAAAATCCCGGCAAGCTCCCATGCTTTCGCGATCATATCAAGGGTCTTTTCCGGAGGAAATTCTTTGATTACTTCCTTACTGTCCTTGTCTACGATCTTAATGGTTACCCGGTTGGTCTTTTCATGAATTCCAAAAATTGCTTCTGAGTGGGACATACTCTGGTTCAATCTCTCAACAGCTTTCTTAACCTGGTCGTTTACTGCCTGCTGTTGTTCTTTGGGTGTAACAGCATTACCGGACGCATCATCCTGTCCGCCGCGGCTGTCCCTGCCATCCTGCTTCTCGGTTTCTGCTACTTTGACGGTAGTAGCATCATAGGCATTCACCTGCTGTTCTTCCGTAGCAACATCCGTGTTCTCTGCTACTTGCTTCTGCACAGGCTTTGCCTGCGGTGTTGTCTGCGCCTGATAAGTCATTGCGCTGCTCAATGGTTCTATTGCCATTCGAATCACCTCCGTGTGATATTTAATATTTAGTTGTAACTTAAGAGTCTATAAGCTTTCTTTAATTTATATCGGATAAAAAGCTGAAATATTTAGCGAAATGGGCAAAGAAATGCAAAGTTATCCTTCGCTTTCGCTCTAATATTCCTTTTAATCCCTTTGGGAAGGCATCAGATCATCCTCAAAATAAATAATGACCGGCGGATATTGTGATTATTCCCACAACATCCGCCGGCCGTAAAGTATACCTTAAAATTTCTCCGAAAGGCTACCCCAACAACTTCTTAAGTGCCTCCACACTCCCGGCATCCACCGCTTCCTTATTTGCCTCCTGGATCTGCGCGTATACCTCTTTACGGTATACCGGAACATCCCTGGGTGCCGTGATGCCCAGTTTTACCTGCTCGCCCTTGATCTCCAGAACAGTGATCTCCACGTTATTGTTGACAATTAAAGCCTCGTTTTTCTTTCTGGATAAAGCTAACATCTATTCACCTGCTTTCTTATGGGCATTAAGAATGTCATAAATGGGGAACTTCACCTTATAGGCTTCTCCCTCTACAATGATCTGGCAGGCTTTCCGCTCTGCTGCATTGATGATCACAGGCCCTTTGAGGTTCACGGTCATCTTGGTCAAATCGCTGGGAACAGTGACTGTAACCAGCACCAGGAGCTCTCCTTCTATCAGTTCGCCGATATTTTTGAGGAGTTCATCATCTACCTCAGGATTATATTCCGGCATCACCAGCAGCGGATCCATCACCGGCATGGCAAAGCCCGGTTCCTGTACAGACTGAAGCCAATGGATTGCCCCGATCCCCTTTTCCTGATCATGAAGAAGGGTAAAGTCTGTCAGTTCCGGAAAGCCGATGATTCCGGAGGGAAAATGGATAATTTTATCCTTTTCAATTTCAACTTCTCCAAAAACCTTTGTCTTGATTGTCATAATCTCTCCCATCTGCCGCCTTAAATATAATTCATAAGCGAAGTCTGCATGATCTTTCCTGTTGCCATCAGCGCAGAATTGTAGGTAAGTTCTGTACTGGTAAGCTGAATCACCACTTCCGCAATATCAATATCCTCGTTTTCCGACTGAAGGGTCTTGAAATTGGTCCTCTGATCCATCAGGCGGTTGCCGATCAGATCCAGGCGCTGGCTTCTGGTCCCGTTGTCGGTAACGGCCAGATTGGTTTTGTCCAGATACCCCTGGGTCTTGGTGATGGTTCCCTCAAACATGTTATGCATATTTTCACGGACATGATTATAGGCTTTTTTTGCGGCGTCATACTGTTTCTTTACCGCGTCATATTTTGTCTGATCCCCCTTCAGGGCTTCATTATTTTTCAGTTCCAGATCAAGATCCGTCATGGTGGCATCAAGCTCTGTCAACTGTTTCAGAGTTCTTTCCAGATCATCAATATCCCTGTCAAGAGCATGAACAAAAACTTTGTCTGCCGTGGTATTCACCTGAATCTTCTGGTTGTATCCCACATCATATTCGATTGCCTGCTTGTTGACATTTCCCTCTGTGAGGTATTCCGGATTATAGTCGACAGTCTTCGTTGAACCGTCCTTATTCATGGACGTCTTGGTGCAGGCAAAATAGTGCTCCGGACGCAAATCTCCGTTTTTCCAGTCGTCCTTTCCATAGGTTACCTGGAACTCGGTCTGTGTTGTGGTATCTGCCACTAAGTCATTATACGCATCTTTTCCGAAAAGAAGCTCTCCCGTTTCCGGGACAAAGAACACATTTCCTTTATTATTATCATCCAGCATCTGGCTGTACGGATCCTGATCCACAGAAACCGTGGTAATATTGGGCACTGTCGCCGTTGTCCCGTCCGCCTTCTTATACGTTATAGTAAGAGGCGCATTTTGACCATCAAGATTTCCCGCTTTCAAATTATCATAAGAAAGCCGAAGCCGGAAAACATCTCCGTTCTTGATGTCGTTTTCCGTAACCGGCACCACGCCGTTGGGGGCGGTGGGATCCTGATCATAGTTGTTCTTGTTAAGCCCTTCCAGCTTCCCTATATCCGTGCAGTTAACGGTGTCAAAACTCCCAATCGTCACCTGCTCCGTAATCTCATACTTGGGAAACCCGTCCGGTTCCTCCTCCACATCCTTCATAAAGGTCAGGGGCGTATCCGTCCGGTATCCGGTGAATACGTACCGTCCCGCATAGTCCAGATTCCCCGTGGAGTAAAACTCATCCCGCAGGGACTTAAGCTGCTCCACGAAAACTGCAAGATCTTCGCTGCCATACTCTTTATTGGCCGCCTTGTTGGCAACCTTATTCATGTTGGTAAGAACCTCTGCCACAGTATTTTCAAGCGCCTTGGTGGTAACGTCCAGCCAGCTTTCCGCATCCGGGGCATTCTTTTCGTAATACTGGGTCAATTCGGAAACGCTGGTTCTAAGGCGCAGGGCACGGATGGCGACTACCGGATCGTCCGAAGGTCTGGTGATCTTCTTCTGGGTGGCCATCATGGTGCTGAGCTTATCCTGCAGTATCTTATTATTATTGATATTATACAGAGAATTATTCTGCATAATTTTGTTTGTCATTCTCATAAATCAATCCTCCGTGTCAAAGCTGGATCTATTCTTAAACTCCCGTGCGCAGAATCAACTGGTCATAAACTTCCGTCAGGGTCTGCACCATTTTGGATGCCAGGGTGTAGGAATACTGGAATTTCACCATGCCCACCGCCTCTTCATCCTCGTCAACGCTGGAAATGGAGCTTCGCTGATTGTCGATGCTGTTCTTTAAGCAGTCATAGGTATCATAGAACATATTGGCATCGCCGGCATTCAGTGAAACGTCGGACAGGATAGCCTCCAAAAGCTGTCCTGCGGTTCCGTTCCGGAAACTGAAAGTATTCTTATTGGTGAGAAGGGCGATCAGCTCTTTAATCTGTCCGCATTCCTCCACGCCGATATCGGAAGTGCTCTTCGTTCCAAGGAGATTGGCGTCGCGGATCAAGTCGGAATTGATGGTGAAATTCCCCGCCGTCAGTTCATAATAACCATTGGCATCCGTAAAGTCATTCTCCGTATATTCCTCTCCATTGCCTTTCGTTCCTGTAAAAAAGATACATCCCGCCTCGCCGCTTGCATTAAAGCCGTTGGTAAAAATCTCGTTTACTTTCTCGGAAAATCCCCTGATCCAGGCATTCATCTGTTCCATATAGTAGGGGATGCCCTGGTATTTGATCTGCTTTTCGGTCTTGGCGTCTTTTCCCTCCATCTTTTTATCAATGACAGGAGATTTCTGATCGTTCATGGTAAATGTATAGGTAGATGTGGCCTCGTCAAATTCCCAACTGCTGTAGTAGCAAAGGGTATTCCCGATATTGATGACGCCTTTCTCCGGCAGGGTGCAGTCCTGCATGGTCTTCAAGTAGTCCTCTGTTACCTTAATGGCGACTGTTGTGCTGGAATTGGGGTCGGCCGGATCTTTCGGCGTCACCAACTCCACTTTTCCGTTGAAATTTGCGCCGTTATTGCCGTCTCTGATGTCCACAAGGCCTTTCAGCTTCCCTCCCAAAGTGGCATTGGAGAGATTGAACTCGTTTCCGTTGTCCCACATAAAGCGGTACAGACCGTCTACATCCGTCTGGTTCACCTTTTCATCGTCGCTTCTTGCCACATAGGAAATGGTGTTATAGTCGCTGCCGTCTACCAGAATCTGGCCGCCTGCAATGCGGACCATATATCTGTTGATGTTGGTATCTCTCTTGGGGTCATCCGCCGCCAGAACAGGGATCTCGTTAATCTCCACATCCACAATTTCAGACAGCTCATCAATCAACAAGTCTCTCTGATCCCGCAGCTCATTGGCTCTCGCCCCCGAAAGCTCGATGGTGTTAATCTGCTTATTCAGAGTCGAAATCTTCTGTGCAAGGGAGTTAATCGCCTCCACATTCTGCTTGATCTCCAGGTTAATATCCTTTTGAAGCTCCTGCAGGCTTCCGTAAATATTATTGAAATAATCTGTCAGGGCCTTGGCGGAAGCGATAAACTGCTGCTTGGATTTATCGCTGCTGGAATTCGTCGTAACACTCTGCAGGCAATTGCTGAAGTTATTAAAAATCGACGTAAAACCGCTGCTGCCCTCATCATCAAAATAATCCTCAAACATTCCCGTATAATATTTCTTAACGGAAAACTCCCCGTATTTGCAATTGTTATCCCAGTATTTTACGTCGTAAAAGCTGTCCCGCACACGCTCGATGGCAATGGTATCCACACCTGCCCCTGCACACCCGTAGGTAGTAAAGGTTCTCAATGCAAGGTTGGCCTGCTGGGTTACCTGCTGACGGCTGTAGCCAACCGTCTGCGCATTGGAAATATTATTTGCGGTAGTATTTAATGCGGCGTTGGCGGCACGAAGCCCCGAACCTGCAATATATAATCCGAAAAACTGTGATGGCATTTATTTCCACTCCCTTCTGTCTGCTTCCTTCCGGGGCCCGGAGTCTTCGTATAAACTCAGGGCTCCAAAGCCGGATTTCCATTTCGGCTATTATCTGCCCAGCGTACTGATGATATGCTCCATCATTTCACTGATCACGTTGATGTAACGGCTGGAAGCATTGTATGCATTCTGGAACATGATCATATTGCTCATTTCCTCATCGGAAGAGGTTCCCACAATCTGTTCTCTTGCCGCCGCTATGTTATCCACTGTCATCTGCTGGTTAGTGAGGATTTCCTGGCTCACATTGCCGGATGTGGCCACCTGGGAAATCAGGTTGTCATAATAGTTGACAAAATCCAGCTTAGTCTTCACATTGGGATTTAAGGTAAGGCTTTCTTCCTTGAAGAGATCCTTCAGCAGATCCGCCGTCTCCTGGTCAATGGTGTCGTCGTCTTTCTTAAACCCAAGAAGGGAAGGCGCCTGCTTTAATTCCCCGTTGATAATAATATTTTCTACCGTAAAGTCTCCGTTCCCGGATATGGTATTGAAGATCTGATAAGGATTTCCGTTGGAATCCCTCATGTAGGTACTGTCAGGATTTGCAGCCGTGGCCTTATTAGCCGCATCCTCAAATATCTTATTGATCCCTGTGGTAATGGCGTGGATAAGCTGATCAAATTCCGCCTGCACATTCATCATAATAGACTGGGAAATCTCTTTGTCATATTTATCATTCACATTGGTCAGGTCGTGATAGGTCGCCCTGTGATCCCCTCTCACCATCAGAATTGACTTAAGCGATCCAATGTCCGTATTCATGCTGGTGGAAATGGGCTGGCTCAAATTAAAGAGCTCCGCTCCTTTGATCCCCTCCGCATCCACCTTTCCGTCTGCGTTTGGCTTTGCAAGGTGCTTCCAGTAGGGAGTGTAAAATCCGGTGTTTAAATCCGTATATAAACAAATCTCATTGGCGGAATCCGACTTTACAAAGTCCTTCCCCTCAAATTTGATGATAATGTTTCCGTCCGCATTGGTTCTGCACTCGATGTTTGCCATGGAAGAAAGCTCGTCGATCAGCAGGTTTCTCTCATCCCGCAGGTCGTTGGCCTTCTCCACCATACCGCCCTCGATCTTCTGAATCTCTGCATTTAGCTCGGCAATCCGCTTTCCGTAGGCATTGATGGTGTCAACCTGCTTCTTCACCTGAAGGTTCAAGTTGTCCTGATATTCTTTCAGCCCCTTGTACACTGCCTGGGAGCGGGTCACGAACTCGCTGCACCTCTGCACAAAAACACCCTGCCCCACTGCGTTGCCCGGGTCTCTGGCCAGATCCTCCACAGATTTCCACAGATTGCTGATGGAATCCGCAAAGGCTTCCCCTTCCAGCTCCTGAAAAAGATTATACACTTCATCAAAAGCACTGGTGGAAACCTCATAAAAAGCACTCCGCCCCGATTCCCGGCGGTATGCCTTGTCAAGAAAATCATCTCTTATCTGTTTCACCTGGGTGTAGTTAACGCCAAGACCTGTCTGCTGATAAGAAATCGCAGTGGCACTGGTAGAAAGGGTTTTGTAAATGCGGGTTCCCTGCTGCACCTGCTGCCTGGTATACCCCACCGTATCAATATTAGACATGTTATGCGCCGTGGTGTTCAGCGCATTCTGACTGGTCTGCAGTCCGCTTACTCCGATATATAAACTTCCAAACAAAGACATACTGACATCCTCCAACTTAATCTCAACCGGCAGAATTATGCACCTGCACAAATCTGCCAAAAAATCCTTTTCAGGGACTACTGCTTGGCATCAAAGCCTCCTGCGTCTACTCCCATGAGCGTTCCCGTATTGAATGCGCCCCTGTTGTAGTTCGCCGTCTCCGGTGCCGCTTTCATGGCCTGAAGCATGTTCATGTCGAACTCTACCATCTCAAGAGCATTCTCAATCAGGATCCTGTTCTGCTCATTCACGCTTCTCACCTTGTGGACGGCCGTGCTCAGCCGATCGTGTACTCTAGCCAGTTTCTGCTGCTCTCCGGGCCTTGCTTTCAGCATTTCAATAAGGTCGGCAAGCATCAGTGTGTCAACATCCCTGTTAATTACGTTGGCAATATCAGCATATACTTCCTGTCTTTTTTGTTCCAGACGATTAATTTTGCTTACAACGTTTTGTTCTTCATCCGTGATTTTGGCTAAATCATCTAATCCGCCGGCTACAATGACCGACGTTTTCTTTGTCGATAACTCCAGCAAGTCCTCATATTCCCGGCTCTCCAGATCCAGTACTTCAATCAGGTTCTCCATCAAGCTTGCCATCTGTTACCTCAATTCTTCAAACTTCTGTATTAATTTATCTGCAAAGCTGTCCGCGCTCACCTCATAGGTTCCCGACTGGATCCTCGCTTTGATCGGCGCTACCACGTCTTCCCTGACGTCGCTGCTCTCCGCTACTGCCTTTTTCGCCCACTGTATATCCTTGCCAAGACTGGAAAGCTGCAGCTTGTCGGAAACATTCACGCTGCTTCCCACCGCCGCCTTTTTGGCTTTGTTCGTGTCGTAGAGCTTCTGTACCTGTGTATAAGCCTCTATACGCATTCCGATTCCTCCTTCCGTGGATCTCATCTACATAATAAGTATCGGATGATTTCCCCAAGACTTTAGAGGAATCGAAAATTTTCATAAAACAACGGCCGCCCGCATTCCCGAAAGCCAGAGGAAATCTGTCCTTTCCGGAAAGCAGGCGGCCCAGGGCTTCCGCTTAAAAATTTTACTTTCTTATTTGTTCCCCTTCAGATCAGGCCGCATATCCACGCCCCGGTTCCCATCCGCCTGGGGATTGCTGCCGAAAACATAATCATTCCCGGGAAGGATGGCGTTTAATATTATTCCGGCCAGGGCGGCAATGGCCAGCCCCGTGAGAGTGATGGAGGTGGTTCCCACCATAAAGGTAAGGCCGTTGCTGAATCCCAGACCGCATACCAGAATCACCGCCGCAATGATCAGGTTTCTTGATTTGGTAAAATCCACCCTGTTCTCCACAATATTCCTGACTCCGATGGCGGAAATCATTCCGTATAGCATAAAGCTTACTCCTCCGATGATCGCGGAGGGAATGGAGCCGATGATCTCGGCCATCTTAGGAATAAAGCTGAGCACCACCGCATAGACGGCGGCAAGCCGGATCACCTTGGGGTCATAAACCTTACTCAGTTCCAGCACGCCGGTATTTTCCCCGTAAGTCGTGTTGGCAGGTCCTCCCACCAATGCGGAAAAGGAGGTTGCAAGACCGTCCCCCACCAAAGTCCTGTGAAGCCCCGGATTCTCGATAAAGTTTTCTCCCACCGTGGCAGAAATGGCAGACATGTCCCCGATATGCTCCATCATAGTCGCCAGCGCGATAGGCGCCATCACCAGAATTGCCGTCAAATCAAATTTACAGAGCCGAAAAGGCGGCAGTCCCACCAGGCTGGCCGCCTGCACACCCGCAAAATCCAAAATGGCGCTTCCGTCCGGATTGGTAAAGCCAGCAGCATGGAAGCACAACGCTGCCCCGTAGGAAATCACCACTCCCATGAGAATAGGAATAATCTTGAACATCCCTTTTCCCCAGATATTAAAAATAATGATGGTTCCCAACGCAATGATGGCAAGAAGCCAGTTGGTGGAAGCGTTGGACACCGCAGAAGGGGCCAGGGAAAGGCCAATACAGATGATCATGGGGCCCGTCACCACCGGAGGGAGGAATTTCATCACCTTTTTCACTCCCAAAAGCTTAATCACCAGCGCCAGCACCAGATAGAAAACTCCGGCCACCACAATACCGCCGCAGGCGTAGGGAAGCTTCTCCCCCATGCTCATCTCCGCAAAAATACCACTGTCAAGCTGGGCCACTGTCTGGAAACCGCCCAGAAACGCAAAAGAAGAACCTAAGAATGCAGGTATCTTCAACTTGGAGCAAAGATGAAAAAACAAAGTTCCCAGCCCCGCACAAATCAAGGTTACCTGAATCGAAAGTCCTTCTCCCTCGAAATAAACATTTACCAGAATTGGCACCAGGATCGTCGCACCGAACATGGCGAACATGTGCTGCAATCCCAAAATCAGCATCTTGGGAATCCCCAGAGTCCTGGCATCCCGTATTGCCTCCTGCTGTTTCGTCATTGAATTATCCTCCTATTTTGCAATCCCGCTGCGGCCCTTTCTAACGGCTTATCGCAAGCGGCAGACAAATCCGCCCTTTACAATAAGCCCCTCGGGCCGCTGCAATTTTTACGCTCCTATGAGTATACTTGCTTCAGGACATTATTACAAGGAAAATATGGCCGGAAAGGGTAAAATATTTCAGAAAAGCATCAGGTCGCTCCGCTTTCAGCAGAGCTGCCCTCCAAAAACTCCCCCAGGCTGTGAAACACTTCCCCTTTTCTCCCCCTGGCCGGTTTCGCGTACACCATGGAATGATAGATTGCCTCCTCCACAGCCTCCGCTGCCGCCCGGAAAAGCACATTCATCTGATTCTCCGGGAAGCACCGGATCGGGTTCAGCTCCCGCTTCCTGCTCTCCGGCATATAGTTTCCATTGGTAAACCCGATAAATACATCGCCGCTTCCATGCCCCATGTAGGAGCCGGTACGGATCAGCCCCACCGCCGAGCGCTTCAACACCCGCTTTAGCTGTCTGGCATCCAGCGGCACGTCCGTGGCGAGAACGATCATAATAGAGCCCTTATCCTCTGACTTTTCTTCCCGCAAGGCCTGTGCGATTCTTTTCCCCACAGGATCACCGCAGACGGACAAGTCCTTCATCTCTCCGAAGTTGGACTGCACCAGCGCCCCCAGGGTATACTGTGTTTTCCTGAAAGGGATTCTCCGGGAGGCGGAACCGATGCCGCCCTTTAATCCGAAACACACGGTTCCTGTCCCGGCCCCCACGGCTCCCTGCTCAAATACCGTATCTGCACAGGCGATGGCCTGCAGCACCTCCTTTTCCCCCACAACCCGGCGGGTGATCCGGTTGATCCGCCAGTCATTGGTCTCTCCCACTACCGGATTGACGCTCTGCACCTCCGTCCCTGCCTTTTCGCACTCGCCGCAGGTATAGCCCACCAGGGCATCCGCCACCTTTCCCACATTAAGGGTATTGGTGAGGGCAATCGGAGTTTCCAGGGTTCCCAGCTCCTCAATCTGCATACCGCCTACGGTCTTGCCAAAGCCGTTTAAGGCATACACTGCCGCAATCGGCTTTTTCTCAAAAATCAATCCCTCGCAGGGAAGGATCACGGTTACGCCGGTTTTGTTTTCTTCGGTCTCTATGGTGCAATGTCCCACCTTTACTCCGGGCACATCCGTTATAAGGTTATAGGGGCCGGGCTTTCCAGCGCCCACCACATAGCCGTATTCTCTGATTCCTTTCTGCGTCATCATTTCCCCCATTTCCCGACGGCTCCTTCTTGTCTTACTTTCCTGCTCCGCCGCAAAGGCTCCTTTTTCTATTCCCATCTCTCTGTGAACCGTATCATTTCCCCGAAATCCTCCTGCCACAGTTTCTGTGCAAGGGCAAATCCGGTTTCAAGACCCCAGAAGCTGTTGGATAAGTAAACCATTCCATCCCCTGTTTCCTTTTCCAGGAAAAACAGGCTTTTAAAATTGCCGTTGTCCCCGTAATGCCAGAGCATTTCTTCCCGCCCCAGCCAAACGCCGCAGCCCGGACCCCAAAAGAGCCTTCGGGCATCTCCTGAGACCGGAACTCTGGGCTCTCCCATCTTTTCCAAGATCTCCTTATCCTCCCAGAGCGTCCCCAAAAAGCTGCTGTAGTCCCTCAGATTTGTATACAAGGTGTAGGCCCCATTGGGCTCCTTTTCCAGCTCTCTCACCTGATAACGGTTTCTCTGCCCCCTGCCCTGCCTGTCATAGCTCATGGCAACATTTTCCTGTGCCACATCCCGATAGCACATGGCGCTGCTTTCCATGCGGGTCTGTGGAAAAACTTCCCCCTCAAACAGCTCATCCAGCCCGGCCTGTTTCAACTCCTCCACATAGCATTGGAGACAGGTATAGCCTTCCCCTGAGTAGCCGAACCCCTCCCCCGGCGAAAAAAGAAGCTGCAGCGGCTTTTCTCCCCAGTTTTCCAGGCCACTGCTGTGGGTCAGAAGCTGCATCAGCGTGATCCCATCCGCCCCCTTTTCTCTTCGAATGGGGTAATCCGGGAGCGCCCTAAGCGGCCGGGCGTCATCCGCCAAAAGCCCCTGCCTGACCAGCAAATGCACATACCAGGCGAACACCGGCTTGGTGAGAGAGGCCGCCTCGTAGAGAGTCTGCGCCGTGACCGCCTTTTTTTCTTCCCTGTCCGAATACCCCAGATAAAGTTCCTCCCTGAGCTTTCCGCCCGCAAGAAGCCCCAGGGAAATACCGGGTATATGAAACTTGTCCATTTGCTCCTTGATCTGGTCACGGTCTATCGAATGTAACATAACTGCCTCACTTCTTATTTTATACAAGATAAGTATACGAGATTTGGAAATAAGTGTAAACACTTTTCACGGAGCAGAAAGCTATGGCCTGCCGTTACTTGTCACAGGAACGAAAGAAGCACAGCCCGGCTAACGGATCAGTTCTTAAGGAGCCCTTACAAAAACGTCGGTGCTTAACGAGGTTTTGTCGAGTTTAGCACCGTTACGTTTTTGTAGAGCGAGAGCGCGGCGACGTAGAACTGATCCGTTAGCCGGGCGTACTCTTACGTAGATGTGAAAAGCAACCGCAAGCCACAGTTGACTTCCATCTGAAATTGCACTACAATTTTATCAGACACCGCAAAGCGAAAACACACAAGAGAGGGAGGCTCTGCTGCTTATGGAACATTTAGAAAACACGGAAAACGCTTATATTCTGACTCATCCGCTGATCCAGCACAAAATTTCCCGTCTACGGGATGAAAATACCGGCACCAATGAATTCCGGAAGTTGATTGAAGAAATCGCCATGCTGATGGGCTACGAGGCCTTGGGTGACCTTCCCTTAGAAGATGTGGAGGTAAAGACGCCTATCGAAACCTGCATGACGCCCATGATCTCCGGCAAAAAGATGGCCGTGGTTCCCATCCTGCGGGCCGGCCTTGGGATGGTGAACGGTATCCTGGCTCTCGTGCCCTCCGCCAAGGTGGGACACATCGGTCTTTACAGGGATCCCGTAACTCACGAGCCTCATGAGTATTACTGCAAGCTCCCTGAACCCATTGATCAGAGAACAATTATCGTAGTGGATCCCATGCTCGCCACAGGAGGCTCCGGCTCCGAAGCAGTGGATTTCATCAAGCAGCACGGCGGCAAACGCATCAAATTCATGTGTATCATCGCCGCCCCCGAAGGCCTGAAGAAACTCCATGAGGATCACCCGGACATTCAAATCTATGTGGGCCATCTGGACAGATGCTTAAACGACCATGCTTATATCTGCCCCGGCCTGGGAGATGCAGGGGATCGGATCTTCGGAACCAGATAACGCTCTTAAAGCAGGCGCCGCCGGGCGCACCATACCAAAGAACGGATGACACGCTCACAGCGCACCATCCGTTCTTTTTTTGTCATTTATTTCCATCCCGCATAAAGGGTCATAGACTCGGTTATCACGTCCTCCTGAACATCCCAGGGAACCGTTAGATTCGCATCCCGATACCATCCGTCAAAGACATAGCCTTCCCGGGTGGGAGATACAGGCTCCTGCAAAAGCTCTCCGTACATCTGCTTCTGGCTTTCCACCGCCGTACCCCCTAAACTGTCAAAATCAATCTGATAGCCCCGATGGGCGATACCGTAAGCCATACACGCCACCAAAAGGGCGATGAGCACAATGATCACGATATTCAGGGTTCCCACCGATATATTTACCTTAGCATAAAGCCCGCGAAGCTGACGCGGAGATTTTTCTTCGTCCATTTTGTACCCCTTTTTCTTACTTGCGCACCAGATACTTTCTCATATCGATAGCGCAGGCAACCAGAATAATCAACCCCTTGATGATATAGAGCATATTTGCATCCACGGAAAGGAAGTTCAGTCCTGTAAAAATAATCTGCAGAAGCAAAACCCCTACCACAATACCGCTGATCCGTCCGATACCGCCTACGAAAGATACGCCGCCGATTACACAGGCCGCAATGGCATCGCACTCGTAGTTAAAGCCGGTAGCCGCATTGGCGGAGGCGATACGGGCGCTGTCCAAAAATCCGGTAATGGCATACATTACGCCTGCCAGCACAAATACCAGAATAATGGTACGGGAAACATTTACTCCGGACACATTGGCCGCCTCTTCGTTGGAGCCCACGGCGAACATATTTTTTCCGAAGGTGGTCTTGTTCCAGATCACCCACATCATCACTGTCAGCAAAATAGCGTAAAGCACGTATCTGGGCACCGCCGTGCTGCCGATCTTAAATAAGGTTCCTGTCACCAGGGCCCGGTAGCCGTCGGAAAGGCCGCTTAAGGTCTGGCCGTTGTTGGTGCCGTTTTTCAGGTACATCAGGATCACGCCGTACACAATGAGCTGTGTGGACAGGGTTACGATAAAGGGATGCAGCTTAAATTTGGCCACACTGAAGCCGTTTACCAGTCCTACAATGGCTCCTGTTCCCAGCACCAGCAAAAGCACCACAAAAATGGGGGGCGCGCTGGTCATCTCCGGAAATACCTTAAAGGTGGTGGTAAGAAGGGATGCGGAAATACATGCCGTAAGGCCTACCACACGTCCGGCGGAAATATCCGTTCCTGTCAGCACGATACAGCCGCCGATCCCAAGGGCAATAGGAAGCTTTGCCGCAGTCAGTGAGATGACATTGACAATGGAAGACAGGCCCAAAAAGGCCGGCACTTTGATTGATATGTAAATTACCGCCAAAATAATAATGATATACATGGCGTTGTTCAGCAAAAGGTCTCCTACCTTTCTCATTTTATCCTGCGTTGAAAGCTCTGCAAATGCCTGGCTTTTCGCTCCGATTTTCTTTTCAGCCACAGTTCATACCTCCTCAATCCTTATGCGTATTTCGCAGCCAGGGTCATAATCTCCTCCTGCGTGGTGGTCTTAGCGTTTACCTCTCCTGCAAGCCGTCCTCCGGACATAACCAGAATCCGGTCGCAAACTCCCAAAAGCTCCGGCATTTCCGAGGAAACCATAAGGACTGCCTTCCCCTCTTTCGCCAGGTTCAAAATCAACTGATAAATCTCGTACTTAGCCCCTACGTCAATTCCTCTGGTGGGCTCATCCAAAAGCAGAACCTCCGGTTCGGTCAGAAGCCACCTTGCCAGAATCACCTTTTGCTGATTTCCGCCGGAAAGAGAGCGGATCTGCGTCTTCTGACTGGGCGTTTTGGTTCTCATGGCCTGAATCCCCCAATCTGTGGATTCACTGAGCTTTTTATCACTTAAGAAAGGCCCCACCTTATATCTGCGAAGACTGGATATGGTGGTATTGGCCTGAATATCCCGAATGGCAAAAATGCCTGTTGCCCGCCTCTCCTCTGTGAGCATGGCAAATTTGTTTGCAAGGGATTCCCTTGCGTTGCGGTTCATGACCCGTTTTCCGTCCAGATAAATCTCGCCCTCTTTACGGGTAGCGATACCGAAAATATTCTCCAGAAGCTCCGTGCGCCCGGAACCGTCCAGTCCCGCCACACCTAAGACCTCCCCCCGTTTCGCCGTAAAGGAGACATCCTTAAGCTGGGAATAAACTGCCGATAACCCTTTTACTTCCAAAAGCGTATCTCCCACCACATTATCCTTTTCAGGATAACGGTTGGTCAGCTCCCTTCCTACCATCAGCCGGATGATCTCGTTCATGGTCAGCCCCTTGGCCGGCCGGGTAGCAATCCACTGTCCGTCGCGCATGATGGTGACTTCGTCTGAGATCCTCAGAATTTCTTCCATTTTGTGGGAAATGTAAATAATTCCGCAGCCTCTGTCCCTGAGCATGTTGATAATCCTGAACAGATGCTCTACCTCCTCCTCTGTGAGGGAGGAAGTGGGCTCATCGAACACGATGACCTTGGATTTATAGGATACCGCCTTTGCAATTTCCACCATCTGCCGCTGGGAAACCGGCATCCGGCTCATGATTGTTTTGGGATCCACATGGACCTCCAACTCGTCAAAAACTTCCTTGGTTGCCGCATACATCTTGGATTCGCTGGTAAGCGGACACCACTTGGAAACCTTAGGAAAACGTCCCAGCCACATATTGTCCATAACGTTGCGTTTAAGGGCCTGGTTCAGTTCCTGATGCACCATGGCCACTCCGTTTTCCAGAGCTTCTTTGGATGTCTTAAAATTTACTTCGCGGCCTTCCAGATAAATGTGGCCGCTGTCTTTGTTGTATACCCCAAAAAGACACTTCATCAATGTGGATTTTCCTGCACCGTTCTCTCCCATCAGGGCATGAACCGTGCCTGCCTTTACGGTAAGGGATACATTATCCAGCGCCTTGACACCGGGAAACGCTTTGTTAATCCCTTCCATTTTTAAAAGGACCTGATCGCCCTTTGCAGGTGCTTTTGCCTGATTTTCCAAATTGCCACCCCCTGTTTCCTTTTTAAAAAACTGCAACCGCACTTTTGGTGCGGCTGCAGTTCTTAAGCCTGTTATCCGTCCGCTTGTGATCATTCACCTGTGTAGGTTGCGTAAGGAATATTTACACGCCATGTTCCTACCACGTTCTCTGCAGCTACGTCTGTAAAGGTCTCTGCGCCGCCTAAGAAGTTTGCGGAAATCTGTGCGATGGTGTTAGCCATACCGTCTGCATCCTGCTTGATGGTTCCGGTCATGGTTCCCTTGCCGATGGCTTCCTTTGCCGCATCAGTAGCGTCTACGCCAAATACAGGAATTACGGTAGCGCTACCGTCTTCTAAGTTGTAGCCTGCGTTCTGCAGTGCTGTTACGGCTCCGATTGCCATTTCATCATTGTTGGCAATTACAAGCTCAACCATGTTGTTGTTGGCTTCGCTGTACTGGGACAGGATTGTCTGCATATAGTTGTTGGCTGCCGCTGCGGACCATGCGCCGTCCTGGTCAACCAGATAAAGGTTGGTGTTGCTCTCGTCATAGAAGGACAGAGCGGGCTTTCCGCCAGCGGTAAGGATGGCGTCTGCATCTTCCACACCAAACTGGGTACGGGCGATTGCTTCTGCATTTCCTTCCTGGCCCTTGAACATTACATAGGAAATTTCTCCGTCGCCGTTTAAGTCAACGGTATCAAAATTCTCCATCAGGTACTCACCGATCATCTCACCCTGCATATGGCCGGCCATCTCGTAGTCAGTTCCTACGAATACGCACTTGTCATAGCTGCTTACCGCCTCTTCGCTTACGGAACGGTTAAAGAAAATTACCGGAATGTTCTTAGCGCTTGCCTGCTCAATAATGTTCTTAGCCGCATCGTCGGAACCGCTGTCTACCAGATTTACTACCAGCAGGGAAGTTCCCTTGGCAATGGCCGTGGTAACCTGCTCGGTCTGTGTGGTCTGGCTGTTGTTGCTGTCATAATCCTGATAAGCGATCCCTGCCGAATCAAGGGCTGCATCAAGAGCGGAACGTACGCTGGAAATGTAGGTATCACCGTAGGTGTAATAAAATACGGAAATATCTCCCTCTACTGCCGCGGGCGCTGCCTCGTCCCCTGCATCTGCTGCAGTGTCATCTGCGCTGTCTGCGGGTTCCTCAGCCTCTGTTTCAGCCGGTGCCGTATCCTCTGTGGTTTCCGGTTCATTGGCCGCTGTGCCGGAAGTCTGGTCAGCGTTTCCGCCACAGGCTGCCAGAAACAGTGTCATACAGGACGCCAACACCAAAGCCATTACTTTTTTTGTGAGTTTCATGTGTTTATCCTCCCTTTTAATATGATAATATGTTGCTGCCGTTCTCATCAATCTGTAAAACGACAAGTCCATTATACTGTTTTCTTCCGACAATTTCTATAAGTTTTTTTTCGTTTTTTATTGATTTTTTTCATTCTTTTACAATCTTTACTGATTTTTTGTGACAATATGCTGAGGACATCTGTAATATTTCCCTTCCTCCAGCTCAATCTCCTTGGGAATCTCCTCACCCAGGGCCCTGCTTGCGGCAATCCCGAAAATTGCCCCCGCATACTTTTCCTTGTCGCTGGACACCGTTCCCATGAGCTTTCCGCTCTCCACCGCTTCCAGCCCCGGCGTGGTGCCGTCAATCCCAACCACGCTGATTCCCGAAATTCCCGCTCTGTCCATAGCGTCAATGGCTCCCAGAGCCATGTCGTCGTTATTGCACAGGATCAGCTCGATCAGCCCCGGGTACTTTTCAAGCCACTGCTCCATCAGGGCGGACGCCTGGCTTCTCTCCCAATTGGCAATGCCGCCTGTGAGCTTTTCTAAGGGAACACCGCCGTCCTTCAGGGTCTGAACCGACCATTCCGTCCGGATGAGTGCGTCCTGATGGCTGCTTTCCCCCTCCAGAAGCACATAGTTAACCACTCCGTCTCCGTTCAGGTCCAGGCTCTCCGGGCTTTCCTGATATTGCTCCACCACAATGCTTCCCTGCAGCATTGCCGATTCCTTTGCCACAGCCTCCACATAATACAACTGATCCCACCGGTCCATGTCCTCCTCCACAGGCTGTCTATTGAAAAACACCACGGGCGTTCCCGCTGCCATGGCCTTTTCGATGATCACCGAGGCCGCTGTCCTGTCCACCGGATTAATACACAGCACATCGCACCCCAGGGAAATAAAGCGCTCCACCTGATCATTCTGGGTATTCTGGCTCCCTTTGGCGTCCTGGATGTCCAGATTCACCTTCACGCCCTTTTCCTGCTCATAGTCCTTGGCACACTTCTCCAGCTCTCCCCGGATATTATTGATAAAGGTATCGTCCCCCCGATACAGGCTTACCCCGATACGAATTGACTTTTTTTCTTCGGCCTTCTCTTTCCCCGCACAGCCGCAGAGCAGGCAGGCTGCACACAGCCAAAGGCTACTCAATAGGATACAGCATCTTCTCGTATTTTTCATTCCGCAGATCCTCCCTCCTGATATAATGGCTTTCCAGACAGCGCCTCCCCCCCACGGATTCCTCCTCCGAAGGATGATTCCCCGCAAGCTCCACTGCTGCCTTCACGCTTAAGTACCCGGCACTGAAATCGTCCGTAACACAAAGTCCCCTTATGATACCTTTATCCAGATAATTCAGAACAGGGACTGTATTTCCCCGTCCGTAAAGCCCCTCCACCCAACGGGATGCCTCCTCTTTCTCCGCAAGAAGCTGAGCCGCCCTGGCAAGGCTTCCCGGATCCGCGGCTGCAAGCACCGTCTTCTGCGTCCACCCTCCGGTTATTTTCTCCAGGAATCCTCTCTCCCAGTCATCCTTTCCCTCCCCGGCGGCCCCGTCACTCTCTGATGCGTCTGCCTCTTCCTCAATGGAAAGCACCTCGCAGCCTGTGAGCCCCAGAGCCCTTTGAATCCCCTCGGAGAAAAGCCTTCCCGCCATATCCGTTCTTTCTTCTTCCAGAATACAGACACGCTTCTGCTGCGGGAATTCCTTCAAAATTTCCTCCCCCAGCCTTTGCCCCATTCCGTAATAGTCAAAGGTAAAGCAGGCGGAGCGCTCCAATTCGCAGACTGTCTCATACTCCCCGTTTATCAGAATCACCGGAACCGGAAAGCGGCTCTCCTGCTCCATCTCACAGAGCAGATCCGCTTCCACCGGGGCCACCACCAAGGCCCCTGCCCCGTCCGCAAGCTCCCTCAGAATCAGCTCCCGCTGCTGGACGGCGCTGCCCTTTTCATACAAAGTAATAAAGCTCACGTCCCCGTTCAGTTCGATGGCTGCCCGCTCCATACCTTTTCGGAAATTTACATAATTTTCATCGGAAGTGTCCCCGATGATCACCGAGACTGGATAAACCTCCGCCGCCTCTTCCTTTATAATCAGATCCGTGGAGGAAAGCAAAAACAGCACAGCCAATACCATTCCATATAATATCCAAAGAAATTTTACTTTTCTGTTCATAATCTATACCTGCTCCTTTTCCGACAGCTCCTCATAGGGTACTGCCGGCAGGCAGATTTGAATGGCAGTCCCTTCGTCCGGCTCCGAAAAAATTTCCAATCCGTAGTCCTCCCCAAAATACAGCCGTATCCGCTCGTTTACGTTTTTCACCCCGATGCCCGAGCCTTTTTTTGAAGCCGACCTGGTCTCGCCGGTAAGGAGCCCTTCCACCTGCTCCTTTGTCATCCCCAGCCCGTTATCCGCAATGGTAAAACAGAGCCTGTCCTCATTCCTTTCCACCTTCACGGTAATCTCCCCGTCCCCATCCATAAATTCCATCCCGTGATAAATGGCATTTTCTACAAGAGGCTGCAGCATCAGCTTCAGGGACGCCAGAGAAAGCACCTCCTCCTGTGCCTCAATTTGATAGATAAATTTATTCTTAAAGCGTTTCTGCTGAATGGTCAGATAATTACGCACATGCTCCAGCTCATCCCGCACCGGAATGATGCTCCTGCCCTTGCTTAAGCTGATGCGGAAAAAACGGGCAAGGGCAGTCACCACCTTCACCGCTTCCTGCTTCTGCTCATTCTCGATCATCCACACAATAATGTCCAGGGTATTATACAGAAAGTGGGGATTGATCTGGGACTGCAGGGTATCGAATTCGCTTTTTCTCTTGGATTCATGCTCCGCCACAATATCATTCATCAGGGCCTGGATCCGTCTGGCCATCCCGCCGATGGAGCGCCCCAGATGCTGAATCTCGTAGGAGCCCCCCGTATACACCTGTGTGTCCAGTTCTCCCTCTTCTAAGGCATTAACAGACTTTTCAAGCTCCTGAATGGGGGCCGTGATTTTTGAGGAGATATAAGCATTGATCACTGCCAGCAAAAACAGGAAAAAAGCCACCACAAATACCAGAAACAGCCTGGTTTTTACCTCATTTAAGGTAAAGCCATGCTCCGGCGATACCCCGATGATTTTCCAGCCCGTATAGCCCACCGTTTTGACAATCACATCCCTGTCTTTTCCCTGCCAGGTTTCCTGATAATTTCCGTCCCCATAGGCGCTGGCCGCCTGGGTATTTTCCTCCTTCAGCCCGGCGTCGATCAGCTGCATCTGGGGATGATAAATCAGTTCCCCGTCCCCGCTCATCAGATACAAATAGCCCTGGTTCCCCAGAGGGGTATTGTCCAGCATATACTGGAGGCTGGCATAGCTCATGTCGATCAGCAAAACTCCCTGGGCAGTGGAGGTCCCCTTTGTGATCTCCACTGCCCGGGACAGGGTAATGACCCAGCGGTACTGATTTTCGCCGTTATCAAAAATATACTGCACATGGGGCATGGAAAAATGCAGGTTTTCCGGATGCTCCAGGGCATCCTTAAACCACTCCTGTCCGGTTACGTCCATATCGTTCTTAAGGCGGGCGGCAGGCACCGCCAAAAGCAGCTCCCCATCTCCGGAAAGCAGAGCAATATTCGAGACGGAATCCTTGTTATTATCATAAAGAAGGGTGATCTCGCTGTTTACCGTCTCACCCTTTCTGAGCAGATCCACATTTTTGATCACACCATAATACAGGGAATCCGACAGCTTCATGACCGTGCGCAGATAAGCGTCCAGGGATAGATTCACCTGATTGATCAGCGCCTGATTTTCTTTTTGCATGGTAGCGGAAAGCTGGCCTGTCAGCCGTCCGTATACCGATACCCCGATGAGCAGAAACATCACCAGAGCGCTGACGGTAAAGTATATAAAAATAGTGTCGCGGATGCTGATCCGCTGAAAAAAGTCGGATTTTTTCGGCTTTGCCATGGGATCCTCCCTACAATTTCTGGGGCAGCTCTATCCGCCCCTCCCAGTCTGGCGCCAAAGCACGCCGCCTGTTTCGTCAGACTCCCCGGAATCTGGTGGGAGATACGCCGAATTTTTTCTTGAAGACATAGCTGAAATAATTCTGCTCCTGATACCCCACCTTCTGGGCGATCACATAGGTCTTATCGCTGGTCTGGTTTAAAAGCTCCACTGCCTTATTGAGCCTTACATCTGTCAGATATGCCACACAGGTCTTTCCGGTTTCCCTGCGGAACATAGTGGAAAAATACGCGGGGCTCAAATGAAGCTGTCTGCAAATCTGCTCCACCGAAAGATCCGGCTCCTGATAATGCTCCTGGATATACTGCTTGGCCTCCTCGATCACCTGACGGGCCGCGGTATCCCTGCGGCGGTTAAGAGCCTCATTCATCCGGCACGCTACCTGGAAAAGCCAGAGCGCAAATTCTCCTTCTGTGCCTCCGCTCTCAAGCAGTCCCGCAATTCCCTTATCCGTATCAAAAATCTGGCGCAAATCCAGATCATACTGCTGCACCAGACGTGTGATACAGCTCACCAGCGAAAGCATATAGACCTGATACTGGCTGGCATGGGCCCGTATGTCATCCATGCGCCCTGCAAGGGCTTCTACCTCAGACCGGATTGTTTCCGGCGTGCCAAACTTGATACAGGTTTCCAGCTCCGTTTCATCCTTTTGGTTCAACTGCAGTTTTCCTCTGCTTACCGGCTCCATATCGCCGATGTAGATGGTTCCCCCCGTTCCCACAATCGCCTTGTATCCCAGCGCATCCACTGCAGACTGATAGGATTCTGAAATTTGCTCCGGTGCTTTACAGCTATGTCCGATCCCTGCCGTCACTGCCACATCCAGGATCCTGCGGGTCTCCTTGCAGGCATCCGCCAACAGATCTATGAATCCGGTCTGGGTATTTTTCCCGTCAATGGCCGCAATAACGGCGATCCCCTCTGCGGAATTAAAACTGATAAACCGGAAATACTCTCTCAGATGGTCTTCCACAAGTCCCCTCACCGAGATGGGGATTAATTTCTTTTCTCTCTGCAGAGGCAGTGAGTCCTGTTCCGCTCCCCGCTCCTCCCGCTCCACACTGATCACCGCCGCAATCAGCTTACGGGCCTTAAGGATGTCCACCCCGTATTCCTCCAGCTTCGGCCTCACCTCTTCCTCAGACACATTCCCCCGCACCAGATCGTTCAAAAAGATCTCCCGGATGATGGGCAGGCTGCTGCGGTACCTCTCCCGGAGCAGGTTAATATCCCTGCGCTGCTCAATCTCCTCGTCCAGATTCTCCCGCACTCTGTTTAAGATTTCCGTCAGTTCCTCCACATTCACAGGTTTTAAAATATACTCTGTGACATTGAGCTTGATGGCCTGCTGGGCATACTCAAAATCATCATAACCGGAAAAAATCAGAACCTTCATGGAGGGATACTTCTGTCGGATACGGGAGGTCAGTGTGAGTCCGTCCATATAGGGCATTCGAATGTCCGTCATCACCACATCCGGCTTTAGCTGCTCGATCTTTTCCAAAGCCTCCTCGCCGTTCTCGGCATCCCCCGCCACCTGAAAGCCCAGCTTCTCCCAGTCCATCTTTCGAAGGATTCCTTTGCGCACCTCTTCCTCGTCGTCAACCAGAAGGATCCGATAGTAACTCATAGTACTTTTCCTTTCCTTTACCCAAAACTCTCAGGCAGAGCCCTGCCTCATACGTCTGTATTCTTCCTCATTTCCGGCAGGTTCTGTTCCCGTCGATCAGCACCTTTTTCCCGCAGAAAGCAAACCCATACTTCCGTATCCGCTCTCCGGGAATTCCCTTTGCAATAAGGGATGCTTCATAATTCTTCTCCTCGATCTGCCGCAGCGCCTCCGCTGCCGTATCGGCCAGTTCCTTTTCCTGCCCATCCTGCACCTTGAATTCCAGGATAACGGCATCGTTTACAATCCCGCCATCCTTTTGTTTTCTTGGCTCCATCACCACATCATATCTCCCAAAACCGCTCTCCCGATTTGATGTGACCACATATTTATCCGCCAGTTCCACCATCAGTCCCAGCACAAACCCATGATAAAAGCGTTCCGGCTCCTCCTGTGAGGGCGTCTTCCCCGTATCAAAGTAGCTGAACATTTCTATGGTGACTTTGTTCATGTATATGTTCATGGCCTTTAAGTCTCCCAGCAGCAGAGCCTTGATAAAATCATTGTATTTCCAGGCTGCAGCGGCAAACCAGCCTCTGACCATGTTCCGGAACATCACCCTCACTTCAAAATTCGTCAGTTCCAGCTCATACTCTTCCTTCCACTCCCCAAAGTCAGACAGATAGGCCTGAAAGTCTTTCACCTTCAGATAACCGCTGGCCAGCAGAAGGCTCCACACCGCGCCCTCATTTTCCTCCAATTGATCGTAAACAATCTGCTCGTCTATTTCCGCCCGGATGCTCCCTCCGCACAATAACTGCTCAAAACTTTTCTTGATCTCAGGGCTCCCTTCCCGGATCAGCTTTCCCACAAGACTGTTGGAGCTGGTGTTGGCCCAATAGGCTCCTACTTTCTTCTTTTCCAGGAAATTAATGATCGACCAGGGATTATAAATATCCCTCCTCTCCCCGAAGGAAAAGCCATCATACCAGTCTTTTACCTGTTGCTTCTGGCCGGGCAGGCCATATTCTTCTAATGCCGTAAACACTTCATTTTCCGTAAACCCGAAGCTATCCGCATACTTATTTGTGGTGGTTGTCACCACTTCAAGATTATTCAAATCAGAAAAAATAGACTCCTTGCTGACCCTTGTAATCCCTGTCATAACCGCTCTCTCCAGATAGGGGTTTGTTTTGAATGTGAAATTAAACAGTCCCCGGATAAAAGCCGCCATCTCCCTCCAATATCCGTTTACATAGGCCTCCTGCATCGGGGTATCATATTCATCCAGAAGGATAATCGTCTTTTTTCCATAATATCTGCCAAGGAAATCCGACAAAGACCTCAGCGACACTGCCGCCGCAGCGTCCGGCATATCCGCAGTAACCTTCTGATAAAATTCTTTTTCCTTTTCATTAAGCAGATTGCCTTCCGGCAAATAGTCATGTTTATTATACTGCTCCTCAATCATACGGCAGATGTTCTCTCTGGCGCCTGCGTAGGTATTTTCCTTAACCCCTGCAAAACTCAGGAAAAGAACCGGATATGTCCCCTGCAGCTTCCTGTATTTATACTCTTCCGATGAAGATATATTTCCGTCAGAAGATTTTTCTTCCCAAATCCGGAGTCCCTGAAACAAATCCCCTCTGTTCTCATATTTGACGGAAAAGAACTTTTCCAGCATACTCATATTTAAGGTCTTTCCGAATCGTCTGGGACGGGTGACCAAGGTTACACTGTCCCCGCTTTCCCAGCCATTACTTTTGCCGTTTTTCCCATACGTCCTGCCGTCTTTATTTCTTATATTAAGTATATCCGTTTCCCCTCTGAAATTCAAGTTGCCAGAAACTGCCAGAAATTTACAGATATACTTATCCGGTACTTGAAATATACTATAATATGGTGTATACTGAATCACTGTAGACATACACATGATAAAAGATCGCTTGACCTTTTGTTCTTATGTGTTATAATATAAGTGAAAGTATATTGCCAGTTTGTCCTCCGGTATCCTTCGGGACCGGGGGCTTTTTAATATACGGCTCAAGAGAAAAACCATGACTGAAAAAACATACAAATCTTACCGGCAACAATTAAATATTTTGCGTTCAAGGGGCATGGTCATTGGCAAAGGCTCTCAGGGGTCGCGCGTTATGCGGATTCTTGAAGCCGAAAACTATTATAATGTCATCAATGGTTACAAAGAGCTGTTCCTTGCCTCCAAAGCCACCCCTGCCGCCGACGAAGTGTATAAAACAGGCACTACCTTCGATGAAGTATATTCCCTGTATAATTTTGACCGGGAGCTGAGAAATATTTATCTCAAATATCTTTTGAAAGTTGAAAATAAATTTAAAACTGTAATATCACACGAATTTTCAGCCAGGTATGGTCATGATAATTACCTTAAAATTGAAAATTTTGATACATCCAGTGAACGCAATATCTCCTCTGCCATTAAATTAATCGGCGATATTCAACAGGAAATTGCCCGTCAAATGAGCAAGCATCATCAGGCAGTCACTCACTATATGACGGAACATGGATATATCCCTCTGTGGGTTCTTGTAAATGTCCTCACCTTCGGCAAAATCGAATATTTTTATAAAAGCATGATTCCTGCGGATAAAACCGCTGTTGCCAGACAATTCGGCCTGCAACCTGACGAGCTTGCCAAATTCATGCATATGCTTGCCCTCGCCAGAAATAAATGTGCCCACGACGAACGTTTCTTTGACATGAAGTTCAAGGAACGCATACATACCAAAAGCATCAAAAATTTTGCCGCCCTGGGCATTGTCCGTGGAAAGGACGGTTCCTATACCTATGGCACCAATGATGTCTACGCAATCGCAATCATGTTTGCACTGTTGTTAAGCAAAAGCGATTTAAAGGAATTTATTTCTTCCATGAAATCAGCCCTTAACAAGCTGCAAAAACAGCTTCACACCATTCCGGTTACAGATATTATGTACCTGATGGGATATGATTCCAACTGGGCCAATCTTGTTTATTTATAGTCAATGACTTATAGTCAACAACTTTCTTTTTGTCGTTGACTATAGTTTTGACTTTATTCTCTTGTTTACCTCAGTCACAAATATTTCTTCAGATTATCAAGCACCACCCTGTACCCGTTTGCATACATGTGAATCCCCTCAATGGTATATTCCTTTTTGAGTCTTCCCTTCTCGTCTGTAAGACCCTGATTCACGTTCAGGAAACGGCAGCCCTTCTCCTCTGCAAGCTTCTCCACCGCCTGGTTGGCAATCAGAATGTTTTCGTTGGTTCTGGTGACAAAGGCCGTCTTTACCCATTCGTCATCCGAAAGCTTCTCCGTCTCATTCACAGGATAATAGGCCATCATATTAATTTCTGCCCGAGGAAGCCTTTCCTGAATCCTGGAAATAATTTCCCCGTATCTGTCCATCAATGTCTCTAACCTGTAGTCCGGACTTCCTATATCGTTGGTTCCAATGTTGATAAAAATCCGGGATGGCTCTGTGCCGAACACCATCTCTTCCATGCACAGAAGCATGTCCTGAGTCGTAAAACCGCCGATCCCCCGGTTATAGATAACCTGAGACATCCCCTGTGTCATTAAAAGTTCATTGATGGGAAACTGCTCCATCAGCGACGAGCCTGTAAAAAGGATCTCGCCTTTTTTCACATTCTGATTCAGTATACGGTACCTCTCTAACTTTTCCTGCTGCTCTCTTGAAATTGCCATTTTTATCGTCCTCCTTTCAGCCTGTTCTCTTAATCAGGCAAAGATTTTAGTCCAAAACCGTGTACAATGACTGGCATCCGGATTGAATAATAGGGTTCATATTTGATCTCCTTATTGCTCCGCCATTTTGCTCTACTACAATATTATAGCAGGGCTTTCCCGCCGTCCAGAAGAAATAAAAAAATTTACATGTAAGATTTCAGCACCAAAAAGAGAGAAATATATCTCATTTTTATATTGACATTAATTCATATGAGTGATATATTTGTCCCATCAAGAGATAAATACATCACTTTACAGGAGGATCAATATGAAAAAGAATAGAATCAAACTTATCGTTATCTGTGGGATGACCTGCATCCTGCTCCTGCTCATTTCGTCGTATTATTCCGTTACATTTAACGACTCCCGCCTCGTCGTCCCAATGGATTTTGGAAGCTATACATTCCGGTTAAAGGACTTGCCGATGATTCTTTCGGTTTCCCTTACCTGCGCTTATGTACTCGCCCTGTCCATCCTGCTTTTGACCGGCATTGTAAAAAATCAAAAACAGATTGCCCAAACAAACACCACCCGCAAAATCAACCCAAAGCTGGGTTTTCTGGGACTGCTGGGCTTTTTAGGCCTCGCCGGTTTTTGGTCCTATCCCGCCTACGGCAGCGTTTCTCCCTTTCTGTTTTTCTTTTTCTTTGGTTTCTTCGGCTTTTTCTACGAAGGAAAAATGTCCGGAACCTTTATGGATGAACGTTTCCGCGAAAATGCAATGCATGCCCAATTAAAATCCTACAAAATTACTTTCACAATCGTTTTTATTTCCCTCATCATTCTCTGCCAGGGAAAGCTTTTCGGCAGCCTGGAATACACCTTAATCGCTGCAATTATCGTACTCTCCCTTGCTTTGGCCTTGGGAATCTTTTTACCCGAATATCTTTTGTATCTCTACGACCATGACAGCCAGGAATATGAGAACGAGGAATAGGGCCCGCAAGCATGCTTTTATATGCAAAATAACGTGCAGGAATGAGGTATCGTATGGCAGAATTTGAATGCAGATTAAAAAAATACCGTCAGTTAAAGGAGCTGACCCAGGAACAGTTAGCAGAAAAAGTAGGCGTACGCCGGGAAACTATCATGCGGCTGGAAAAAGCCCAGTATAATCCGTCGCTGAAGCTGGCCATTGATATTTCCCGGGCAGTGGAGGCGCCTATTGAAGAAATCTTTATTTTTGACTGAGTATCGGGGTTTCCGCCAGGCATGAACTTTTGTCGCCGATGAGGATTTTTTTGCCGCAAAAGGCAAAGCCGTATTTCCGTATGCGCTCCCCGGGAATTCCCCGGGCGACAAGAGCCGCCTCGTATTCTTTCTCCTCAATCCGGCGCAGCGCTTCCCGCACGGTATCTGACAGCTCATACTCTTCCTTCCACTCCCCAAAATCAGACATATACGCCTGAAAGCCCTTCACCTTCAGATAGCCGCTGGCAAGCAAAAGGCTCCATACCGCTCTCTCGTCTCCGTTCAGTTGGTCATACACAATCTGTTCGTCTATTTCCGTCCGCATGCTTCCCCCCTGAGCAGACCCTCGAAGGTTTTCTTGATCTGCGGGCTCCCTTCCCGGATCAGCTTACCCACAAGGCTGTTAGAGCTGGTATTGGCCCAGTAGGTGCCTACTTTCTTTTTCCCAGAAAATTGATGATAGACCAGGGATTATAAATATCCCTTCTCTCCCCAAAAGAAAAGCCATCATACCAGTCTCCGACCTGCTGCTTCTGGCCGGAAAGTCAATATCATAGGAGGTTTCCTTTACATCCGCAAAGCTCAGGAAAAGAACCGGATAGGTTCCCTGCAATTTCCTGTAATTATAATCTTCCAATGAGGAATTTTCTCCGCCGGAAAAGTTTTCGGGAAATTTTTCCTCCCAAATCCGAAGCCCCTGAAATAAATCCCCCCTGTCCTCATAATTGACCGAAAAGAATTTTTCCAGCATGCTCATATTCAGAGTCTTCCCAAACCTTCCGGGGCGTGTAATCAAGGTTACGCTATCTCCGCTTTCCCACCATTCCCGTATGTCCTCATCAGCTATTTCTCCTTCCCCCACCAGCCCTGAACTTTCATTCAATTTCCTGCTTTACAGAACCTGAAATAGGTTCTCTCTCCTCGCTGCTTCCTGAAACAAATCCCATCTCCGGATGCGTTAAAAGTATCATTCCGCCTCCTGCCTCGTCGAGAAAGGTATAGTCACTATCCCAAAAGACAAACGATTCGAAATCAAATTCATTCAGCCCCATATAGGCAAAATTTGTAACTGCCAATAAACGTTCTTCTACAAATTCATCTATATCCTCTTCTCCTTCTTCCTCGAAAATCCCCTCTTGTTCCCATTCCCTGTATTCTTCTGCAAAAAGCTCCCGAAGATATATTTCATCTTTTATATTAATACTGGCAACTGTTGCACCTTCATAATCTCGTTCATATTCAATGAACATGGCAAGCAGATACTCCCCATATTCATCAAAAGTATATTCATATTTTTCATCCAACAGCTCTTCATACATCCTTTCAAGCTTCCTGGCTATTGTGGAAGTAATCTCTTCTTTGGGAACATTAATAGGACTTCCTATATTTTCCGCATGAAATTCGTAAATTTCTATTAGTCTTTCAATCTCTTCTTCCCCTATTGAAATATGACGGCTGGCCTTTTCAATCCCAAGGCATCTTAAAAACCCTCTTGCAATCTCATTCGAAATTGTTCTTTGCATCACTTCATTTATCCAATTCGGTAGCCTATACATATAAGTTTTTCCTTTCTCCATTCATTTCCCTTTGCCATGTTTCCAGTATACCCGCTCCCCATTTCAGAATCAACCAAAAGCCCCTCTCACCGTTTGTCACTATTTTACCTTTTCTTCCTTCTCATCCTGAAAAACCGGTCCGGCACCTCAAACACCAGCACAATCCCAAGCACAATGGCAAAGGCGGCTTTGATTGCCGCGAACCCGTTCTCTGCCGCCTGCGCCGGGCGGTCTGTCACAAGATAATATGCCGTCCAGTAAATTCCCGCCCCCGGCACCAGAGGAAAAATACCCGTAGTCAAAAACACTGTGGCCGGGCACCTCTCCCAGACTGCCAGAAAACGGGACAGGAAAACCACCAGGAAGGTTGCAAAAAGCGTCGCCTCCGTAGCCGTGCATGGAGTATAACCTGTGAGCGCCAAATAAAGACACCAGCCCGCACCTCCCACAAAACCGCAGTAAGCATAATACTGCCGTGGCACACCATAAAGGACTGAAAACGCCACCGTTCCAAAAAAGGCGCCAACCACCTGACCGATCATAGCAAAATCCCCCCAAACACACGGTGATAAACAATAAACATTACGCCCACACCAATTGCCACGCTCAAAAACACCAAAATTGCATCCAGAAGCCTCACTGCCCCGGAAATATAATCTCCGTCTGCAATATCCCGTATCCCGTTGGTAAAAGCGACTCCCGGCACAAGGGGCATGATCGAGCCTATGATCATTCGGCTTAAATCTTCTCCCAGGCCCAGCCGGTAACTGAGGATACAGATGAGGGTCACCAATACACCGCCGCAAAGATTTTTCGTTATCTTGGACATGCGAAGCCTACTCACTGATAGTACATAAATATATAGAAGGAAGCCGGACACGAATGCCACCCCGCTGTCCGCCAGGCTTCCCCCGAGAAGATAGCAAAAGCAGGCGCTGCCAACTCCTGATGACAGTACCTGTATGTGGGAGCGCTTTCCCGGCATCTGCCGTATCTGCTCCAGCTTTTGCCTAGTCTGCTCTATGGTGTAGCGCCCCTCCTCCACCTCCCGGGAGAGCTGATTTACTGCCACTACCCGGTCAAACCGCGCTCCCTTCACCGGAATGTGCAGAACCTTTGCAAACTGTCCCTCCGGGCCGCCCGGGGTTCGGCTTCCTGTGGTAAAAATACCGTTGCTCAACACAAAAAAACTTTCGGATTCCACTCCAAAATGCCGGCATATCCGTTCCATGGTTTCCTCCACTCTGGAAATCTCCGCCCCGTTTTCCAGCAGGATATGCCCGGCCGTCATGGCAACCTCCATGACCTTATTATCATCCTGAACCGATTGCATCTTTATTTGCTTCCCCATTATTTTTCCATCTCGCTTTTCAGCTCTTTTGGCATATTTCTCGGTCCCCGCACTGCATATACGCCAAACTTCTTGATTCTCTCAAATGACCATGTCCCTGACCCATACTTCTCCAGAAGTTCCAGCTTCATTGCCGTTTTTACCGTTACATTATCGTCAGAATACTGCCAGGGGATGTCTGTCTCAATTGCTCTGCACTTATATAAGATGGAGGAATACGGCGCCGCTACATACATATAGATACTGTCCCCCACATGAATATCACTGCTCTGTTTCCATGTGATAATATTGGATTTTTCAAAAGCGCCAACCACATCATAATATTTTGGATTTGCCGGGACGATCCAATCCTTTGCCGTGGTGCGGCCGGACTTTCTCCTTGGCGCAGGACTGCCGGCCTTTGATATGCCAACCATTCTGTGGATCTGAGTCTCAGTCTCTTTCGGATAAAGGGCTTTCATCCACCCTACAATCCTGTCCCATGATTCTGACGGCTCTTCCTGATAAGCAGAAGTCACATAATCATACCCCCACAGGTGCTCCGGTGTGGAATATACTGCAATCGACCAGCCATAATTCTCGCCTCTCTTATTTTTTCTCTGCCTGAAATCACTTATGCAAAGATACATCCTCATTTCAAGATCGGCCATGGTTCCTTCAAAGTTCTTTTCTCCGCCCTTTCCAAATCCTGCATTCTGTTTCACTTCAAAGGAATACAGTTCCGTATCCTTATTCTCTTCTGCAAACAGATCCATGATCTTCTTCTGACGCATAGACGCTTTCTCGTCGTCCCACAAAGCATCAAAATCATATCCGTCCCTGCGATAATTGGCAAAATAGGGAAACCAGTCTCTGGAAATAAATCCTGCCCTCTTATCAAAGAACTTTCCATAAGCCATCTGTCCGCTTCCGGCTATGACTTTACGCCACTCCCAAGGATCTCTCTGTGCATCACCGCTCCACCAGTCCCCGGAAAACGTACGCTCCTCCAGGGAAAAACCGGGAATGTCATTTTTAAACAGCGGCAAAAAGCCTGTTTTCTTTATGTATGCAATTGCTTCTTCCGCATTATGAATGCGCTCAAAATTATTTGACAAACACATTTACTTCCCCTCACCTGCGTATCTTCTTCGGTAATATTCCATTGTTCTGTATTCCAGTATGTCCTCCATGTGGTCCTTAAAGGCCGGACTTTTCACCGCAACTGCCAGTTCTTTCCTGAGAGCCAGGGCATATCCTTCTTTATCTGTAAAAAATCCTTTTCCCGAGGCTTTCAAAAACTTGACCGGCATACTCTTCGCCTTATTAAGATGCTGTTTGTCTGTCATCCTTTTATAATCTTCATAGGACATATCCGGGGCAAAGTCCCTCCAATTTCTTCCTGTATTAAAAAACTCCTTCCAGCTTTCAAGCAGTTCCTCGTCAGTAACTGCCATCCTAATATTTCCGTGATTGTAGAAGCCATATAAAACGGGCATCTTATAAACCTTCTGCATGTCTGTCGTCTCGATAACAGCCAGAAATTCCCTTCCTATACCACGATATAACTTCTCTTCCTCCGCCGACAGCTCATGTAGCTCCTGCAAAAAATCCATATATCCGCGGAACGGATTTTCCTTTGCATGCTTCACACAGTATTGATATACTTCGTCTTCCATATAAGTAAAAAACTCCATACGTGTGAGAACTTTTCCCTCCAGCAATTCCTTTACCCTGTAATATTCCTGCCGAATCCGCTCCCTGATAGACAGAGATTTTTTGTCCAATTCTTTGAAAAGGTCTATCAGACGCAGATCAAAATCTACGATACAATCGTCCGGATATTCAATATTATAATAATCCCTGCTTCCCTCCGGCGCCGCTTCACTATAGCTTTTTCCTCCACTTAGAAGCAATGGCGCTCTTCCTGCCTTTTCATAATTGCCTATAAAATCTAAAACATTCAGATATTCTTTTCCCTTACAGGTGCGCAGCCCCCGCCCCAATTGCTGCAAAAATATCACCGGCGACTCTGTAGGGCGCAGAAACATAACCATATCCAGGGCAGCAATATCCACTCCCTCATTAAACATGTCCACGGAAAAAATTACCCTTATTTCCTCGTTCCTCAGCTTTTCAATTGCCTTATCCCTGTCCTCGGAAAATACCCCTTCCGCGCTGCTGTAAACAGCAACCGCCTCTATTCCCCGCTTACAAAATTCCCTCGCCATCTCCTGCGCATGTTCTCTGGAACAGCAAAATCCTAACGCCCTCCTGGAACGGTATTTCATATAATACCGGTAAATCAGATCATATCTTCGGACATTACCAATGTAAGTTTCATTCAGTTCTTTCTCGTTGTAACGGCCCTTCAAAAGATGCAAAGAAGAATAATCGGTATCATCATAAATTCCATAATAATGGAACGGAACCAAAATCCCCTTATTGATTGCTTCTTTCAGGGAAATCTCATAGGGAACATTATAATCACAAATCTCATAAATGTTCCTGCCATCCATTCTCTCTGGTGTGGCAGTAAGGCCAAGCAAAAACTGCGGCCTGAAATAATTTACAATTTTCTGATATTGGTCATTGACGGCGTGATGAAATTCATCAATCACCAGATAGTCAAAATAATCCGGCTTAAAATAATGTTCTGTTAAATATTCCTCTCTTCCAAGCGTTGCCACAGAGGCGAAAATGACCGACTTATCCGTATCCTTTTGCTTCCCGCCAAAGAAACCGTAATCTTCCGATTCTCTCACGTTTTTGAACGCCTCCGCCGCCTGCTTTAATATTTCCTCCCTGTGCGCCACAAACAATACCCGTTTGTACTTTGCAGAATCAAACGCGGCCAGATATGTTTTTCCAATTCCTGTCGCTGCCTGCACCAGCCCCTTTACGGCTCCCTCCGTCCGGCTTTCCTCCAGCGCGTACAAAGCCTCAATCTGGGCCCCTCTGGGTCTGAAAAAAGGCTCCACCCGAGCCGTCCTGTCTGCACCTGTGCCGTCCTCTAAATCATCATATCGGGCTAAATCCCTTGCTACAGCCGGTCTGTGCCAGTTTTTAGAATACCTAGCCAACTCCCCATGGTCAATTACAATTGAATGATGCTCGAACAGCTCCAGAAATGTCTCATAAAATAAGGCAAAATTTTTATCGTCGGCATCTTTGCTAAATCGGTAATTCCATTCTATACCGGAGGTCAATGCACTTCTGGAAATATTGGAGGAGCCAATGTATATTTCACCTGTCTTTTCATAGTGAAATATGTATGACTTCGGGTGGAAAGAACGGCTTTTGTCATTGTAAAACCTTAAATCCACCCTATTTCCCAACTCCTTTTTAATCAGGTACAGGGCAGACGGCTGCGTAATACCCAGATAGTTTCCTGTAAGAATCCGTATCGGTACTCCCCGGTTCAACGCCGCCCTTAAATCTGACAAAATCATCCTCACACCTGATTCCATAAGAAACGAGACAATAATATCGATCTGTCTGGCTTTGAGTATACTCATTTTAAGCTGGTAATACAGAAAACGGTTTCTGTTCCTGTCCCCGGTCATTACATCGGTGGTTTCAATATCATCATATCTCTCTTCAAAATTTACTTTTTCCGCAAGATCAGATTGAGCCATTTCTCCTCACCTCTTTCGGGACGCACATCGGATGTTATCCACTGTTCTTCTGTCTCCAGGCCCTCTGTTTTTTGCATAAACTCTGCAAAAGAATCCTCTGTCATATCCGTAAAAAATCTCCCGTTTCTTTGCCCTGAAAAGCTCCCGTATTTAAAAGAAGTATAAATAATACCTTTCTCTTTCAGGGCCACAGCCATCCTGCTCATGACCCCCGCAAGTTCCTGTAAGGGTAAATGCAAAATGGAAGAGCAGGCCCAGATCCCGTCATACTTCTCCTTTTCGGATAATTCCTGAAAAAGCATATGCCTTACTCCCACGCCTGTGTATCGGGCAGCTAGCCTGCACATTTCCTCGGAACCGTCTATGGCTTCTACCTGGTACCCCTGTTCCAAAAAATATCTGGTATCTCTGCCGGAGCCGCAGCCAAAATCCAAAATAAACGCACCTTTTTTTAATCTGGACAAGAATCTCTGTTGTGTCTGCGTAAAATCGACAAATAATGTGTTTTCGATAAATTTATCTGCGTTGATGTTGTAGTAATTGATTGTAGTGTTTTGCATCGTAAAGGCCTCATTCCTTTATACATAGTATATCTGCTTTACCTTTAAAAATCAATGAAACGTGAGCATTCCATTTTAACCTATACGATCGAGTAGAGAAGATTTTCCCCCTACTCGCCGCACGGCCCAATATGGCGTCAGCAGCAGGTTTCCTTATGCAGGCCTGCGCATAAAAAAGGATACCCATTTCAGGTATCCTCCATATATTTATATCTAATATAAGCTTTACCATACCACCACATAAAGCACATAGGTTCTTGATTTTGTTTGTGCCGTTATTTATACTTATGGCAACGGCAAAAAT